>JASLCD010000143.1 GCA_030146295.1 Chryseobacterium sp. | reverse complement strand
ATACGTAATCCAGCACGAAGTAGATTTCGACGCAATCGACAGCAACAGTATGCTGATCAGCTTCGTAGTAAGTGCTGAAACTATTGACTACGGTACTTCTCAGTACGCAGGACTATGGCCTTCTACAGGTAAATAA
Organism: Chryseobacterium sp.; assembly: GCA_030146295.1. GTDB lineage: Bacteria > Bacteroidota > Bacteroidia > Flavobacteriales > Weeksellaceae > Chryseobacterium. Next base: position 7,051 of record JASLCD010000143.1, on the reverse strand, counting down.
TCCAATACAATGTAAAGAAAAAAGGAACAGTGTACCATGGGTATGCTGTTCTGTTTTTTATCCATAATTAATAACCATTTATACAACAAAAAAATGTTCAGACAAATTCTGCTTATTCTTGCTTTTACCATGACTTTTCTTTCCCTGCAGGCGCAGAACACCTCCACTTTATATAAAGGAACCATTAGCGGGAAAATGCCAGTCACATTGTTTTTCCAGTCTGTAGACAGTGACTGTGGAAGTGGTGTTTACTATAATGCAATGTACAAATATGAAAAAGTAAGCAATTGGCTTGAATTAAATGTCACAGAAGGAGCTCAAAAACAGTTTTCAATGGTTGAAGAACACTTTACCGGATTGATGATTATAAAAAAAGAAGGTGATATGATGAATGGAATCTGGATAAGTCCTGATGGAAAAAGACAGCTTCCCGTCCAATTAAAAAAAGTAACCGTAAGCAGCAAAGAAATGGAAGATTACCGAAGCAAAATGGAACAGGTGAGCTACGAAAACCATGACTGCTAAAAAATAGATCGCTCACTATTCATCATCTGAACCCCGAATCCCTTCCCCGGACTACCAACTTTTACTCCTATTTTCTTATATTTGTTCATTATTCAAAATATGGACGCAACACAAGATAAAAGGCTGTTTCTCATCGATGCCTATGCGATGATTTTCAGAGGATATTACGCATTGATCAGGAATCCGAGACTCACCAGCAAAGGACTGGATACATCTGCTATCTTTGGTTTTACCAATTCTTTGATCGAATTGATCAGAAGAGAAAAACCTACCCACCTGGCAGTAGTTTTTGACGTAGGACAGGCTAGTGTGAGAACCGATGACTATTCAGATTACAAAGCCAACAGAAGCGAAACTCCTGAGGCGATTAAAATTGCTGTTCCATACATCCACAGAATTCTTGAAGCCATGCATATTCCACGATTGGGAGTGGAAGGTTATGAAGCTGATGATGTAATAGGTACCATTGCATGTAAAGCAGAAAAAGAAGGGTATACCACTTTCATGGTAACACCGGATAAAGACTTTGCACAGCTGGTTACAGATAAAATTAAAATTTATAAACCAGGATTAAAAGGTGGGGACATCGAAATCCTGGGTGTTGATGAGGTAAAGGCAAAATATGAGATTGAAGACCCTAAACAGGTTATCGACTTCCTTGCCATGATGGGAGATGCAGTAGATAATATTCCCGGACTGGAAGGTGTGGGAGAGAAAACTGCCATGAAGTTCCTTAAAGAATTTGGAAATATCGAAACCTTATTAGCCAATACCGATAAGCTGAAAGGAAAACTGAAGGAAAAGGTAGAAGCTTCAGCGGAACGAGGTATTTTATCTAAAAAATTAGCCACCATTATCTGTGATGCTCCTGTAGAATTTCATCAGGAACAGTATGATCTGGAAACTCCGGATTTTGAAAAAGTAAAAGAAGTCTTTGATGAAATCGAATTCAGGAGACTTTACGAAAATCTTTACAGAGCTTTTGCTCCAGCTCCAACAGAAACAGTAGTTGTGAGTGAGGTAGAAGTGAAGCAGACTCCGGCCGGTACAGAAATAAAAGGACAGGTAATGCAGCTTGACCTTTTTGCCAATTTTGAAGAGCTGGAACAGGCTACTTCTACAAAATCGACCATTGAACAGAACGATCATCTCTATCAGTTTATCGACAATCCGAAAGCACAGAAAAAACTGGTCGATAATCTGTTACAGCAAAAGGTTGTTTGCTTTGATACAGAGACTACATCATTAAACGAGCTGGAAGCAGAATTGGTAGGAATGAGTTTCTCTTATAAAAAAGGACTTGCCTATTATATTCCGCTTTCTGAAAACAGAGAAGAAGTTTTGCAGACCTTAGAGATTTTCAGACCGTTTTTTGAAAAAGAAGACCTGCTGAAAATTGCTCACAATCTGAAATACGATTATAAAGTTTTAAAACAATACGACATTACCGTTAAAGGGGCAATGTTTGATACCATGATTGCCCATTACCTGTTGAATCCCGACGGAAGACATGGTATGGATTACCTTTCAGAAGTATACCTGAACTATAAACCGGTATCTATTGAAACTATTATCGGCAAAAAAGGTAAAAAACAGGGCATTTTCAGAGATGCAGATCTGAGAACACAGACTGATTATGCAGCGGAAGATGCAGACGTCACTTTCCAGTTGTATGAGCTTTTTGCACCCCAGCTGAAAAAAGAAAATCTGGAAGAACTTTTCTATAATATTGAAATGCCTCTGATGGAAGTACTGGCAAAAATGGAACTGGCAGGTATTTCTCTGGATGAAAAATGGCTGGCGCAGGAAAGTGTAGATCTTGAGAATGACCTGAAGCAGTTAGAAGTCACAATTTTTGAACTTAGCGGAGAAGAATTCAATATGAATTCCCCAAAACAGCTGGGAGAAATCCTGTTTGAAAAAATGCAGCTGGATCCGAAAGCCAAGAAAACAAAGACCGGACAATATGCGACCTCAGAAGACGTTCTTCAGAAATTAAGTTCAAAACATGAGATCATCAAACATATTCTGGAATACAGAACCTATCAGAAATTAAAATCAACCTATGTAGATGCTCTGCCTTCACAGATTGATAAAGAAGACAACAGAGTACATACCAATTTCTCTCAGACCACAGCGGCTACAGGCCGTCTGGCGAGTGTAAACCCGAACCTGCAGAATATTCCGATCCGAACAGTGAGAGGACAGCAGATTCGTGGGGCTTTTGTTTCAGGAGAAGGAAAGAAAATTATTTCTGCCGATTATTCACAGATTGAACTTCGTTTAATTGCTGAAATTTCAGGGGAGGACAATATGATCAAAGCGTTTCAGGATGGAGAAGATATCCACGCTTCTACGGCAGCAAAACTCTTTAAAATTCCTCTCGAAGAAGTTTCCAAAACGCAGAGAAGCCAGGCGAAAACTGTCAACTTTGGGATCATCTACGGACAGGGAGCTTTTGCACTGGCAGAGCAAACCGGATTGTCGCGTACAGAAGCCAAACAGATGATCGAAGCTTATTTCGAAACCTATCCGAAACTGAAAGAGTACATGGCGGGGCAGGTGAGTAAAGCACGTGAGCTAGGCTATGTAGAAACTATTTTAGGAAGAAAACGTCATTTGAAAGACATCAATTCCAACAATTTCGTCGTAAGAGGACATGCTGAAAGAAATGCTGTAAATGCACCAGTACAGGGAAGTGCAGCAGATATTGTGAAGATTGCCATGATCAAAATAGACAGAGAGATCACTGAACAGCAACTAAAAACTCGAATGTTACTTCAGGTACATGACGAATTGGTGTTTGAATCTCCGGTTGATGAGATTGAAGCTGCATCCAAACTGATCAAAACAGAGATGGAAAGTGCCTTAAAAACACAGGTTCCATTGTTGGTGGAGATTGGAGTTGGAGACAACTGGCTCGAAGCTCATTAATAGATATTGTAAACGATACTTAAATAAAAAACTTCCGTCTTTTGGGCGGAAGTTTTCATTTTAATGTAAAAGTAGACGATCAGTATTGTTTTATTTAATTATCCTTATCATCGCTAAATCATCTGTAGGCTTTACTCCATACTCATGCTCCAGCTGCTTAAGTTTCCTGTTAAGCATTTCTTCAGTATCATTATTTTGACGGTCCGTCATTAAAAATTCAGTAAAACTGATCATTTCATCAGAGTCAGATTTTTTTATTTTTGAAAAGCTGGAAATACCATCAGTCGCAATGGATACATCATTCAGATTATTGAAAAATATCTTTTGAGATTGATCAGAATACCAGTCTTCAAAGTTTTCATGAAGGTGATAGGCCGGATAATCCGGTTTATTATCACGATCAAATTCCGTGATCTTTCCATTAATGCAGACAGTGCCATCACCAACGGCTAAAATCATTCCCTTATCTTCTGTGTTGTCGTAAACTAAAATGATAAGAGTCGTTAGGAGCTCTTTTACATCCAGCATCATATGATTTTTAACAAACAAAAGCTCTTTAAATAAACCTGCAATGATTTCTTTGAGGTCTTCCTCTAAGGCACGTTGGATATTTTTTTCATATAAAGCCTTATATCCTGTTTCAATAATAACCTTACGTAAAAGCTTTCCGAAAAGTGCAGAGGCAAAATGACTTTCCATAGCCGTGGAACAGCCGTCCATCACGGCACATACAATTTTATCGGAACTGATTTTTTTGATGAGAAGGGAATCTTCACAGTGAAGCGTATGATAATCTCCGATCTGGAGCGTAGAATATATATTCATCGGGTGCTAAAATAATTCTATTTTTCCGATAAAGGTTATAAAAATGGCAGCAAGTGATCACATACATGATGAAATTACTTGCTGCCAGTCTGCAGGATATGTTCGTTCCAGTGCTAGATGTCGTATTCTATTTCACCTACGTAATGCAGTGAAAAATCATCGTTTTCTACAGAAACAGGATTAGGAATCACAAATCTTGTAGTAAAAATAATAGCATTCACCGGAGTGTCCAGACTGAGCTCATTCAATTTATTTTCCAGGATCGGAAGCCATTGGTCAGCATAAGAGTATTCTGCAAACTTATCATAAAGTCCAAGTCTTTCGTCCTCAAAACCATATTCCATAAAATCATCATCAAACCACTTGATATTCTGTGATTCTGCGAATTTTGAAACATACTGATCGTCAGTTTCCTCTTCTATATAATAATTTTCATCCTCTTCTACGAAACTGTAAAACTCTTCTTCGTTTTTGAAGTAGCCTAACCAGAAGTGCGAAATTTCTTTATCCATAATGTATATATAAGTATTATTTTTTGATATTCTTCAGCAAATGGGATTTTTCGCCGCTGATAAGCATACCCGTCATCATAGCAAAACCTGTATGATCTCCGAGATTAACATTGATTTTTTCTGAAAACTGTTGAATAAAATCCCCGTTATTAAGGTCATATAGACGGAATAACGAATTTCCAAAGGTTATTCCCATAGCTTGTCTGATATTAAATACAACCGGAAGGAGCAATAAGTCTGCATTGCCGAATTTTTCTTTAATATAACTCATCTCCTCAGTACTGATAATCGTTGTAAGACTGGGAAAGCTTTTTACATCTTTAGATTTGTAATCCTTTTCAGCGACTTTCTTTAATATGTCCATCACTTTTGTATCCATATCAGCCCGTAAAATAGCGGTGTCAATAAATTTTAATTGAAGAGTATCCTTCAAAATACTTTTTGTAATGGTATCATTATCTTCAAAATTATTGATAATAGGGACGAAAGCAATGGTTGATACATCACTTTTAAAAGCATAGTTTTCATTGAAAACTTTTTGGGCATGAAGAAATGTCATTCCGGATAATACCGTAACCAGCACAAAAATAAGGTTTTTCATATAGCGTTTCTTAATATAATCTCTTTGTTGATATCCTTTGTCGTCCTTTTATTTCAGAAAACTATTCTATCAAAGTGTAATATTACAAAAGTTTTTTTGTGAAATAAAATGTTCCTGCCCTAAACAATGGGCAATGATAGCTCCGAAGATGATTTTTTTATTGTAATTTTATGCTATGTTTAAATAATAAAAAATGGATTTTCTTCAGGACCATTATGCGATAAAAAATGAATTAGTACTCATCCTTATTTCTGTTATTCTAGGACTGTTTATTGGTGCTGAACGCGAATATCGTAATAAATCTGCCGGACTCAGAACTTTTATCCTGGTTTGCTTCGGTGCCTGTCTGTTTACCATTCTTTCCATCAAGATAGGAGTAGGAAATCCCGATCGCCTTGCAGCGAATATCATCACCGGAATCGGATTTCTGGGAGCAGGAGTGATTTTTAAAGGAGATAATAAAATTGAGGGAATTACTACTGCAACTACTATTTGGGCAACGGCTTCCATAGGAATGGCAGTAGGTTCCGGATATGTCTATATTGCCATGTTGGGAACCGCTTTGGTATTAATTATTTTAAGTGCTTTAACCTATCTGCAGAATTTTATTGATAATTATAATAAAGTGAGGGAATACAGAATTGCAGTCACCACCTCAGGGGATATTAAATACTGTGAAAATATCTTTAAAGAAAATCATTTAAAATATCTGATGATCAGACAGCAGTATTCACAGGAAGGTTTTACAGTGATCTGGAGAATTACAGGAAAAAATAATCACCATGAAGGATTAACCAAGCGTCTGGTAGACGATCCGAAAATCAAAGCGTACCAGTTTTAGATGAGGTACAAGCAAAAAAATAAAGGCCGAAGCCTTTATTTTTATTTTTTCTTGAATACATAAAGATCCTTGTTCGGACCATCAATCTCCTTTCCTTCCATATCGAGTTGGATCAGTCTGTTTTCACCAACCTTATATTTATAATTGGCTGATTTTCCTTTTAAAGTAATCATGCTTCCTGTGGCATCCCATACAAAAGACCCCTTATCCTGATTCTTTGAATTTCGGTCAAGATATTCTTCAGAAATACTGAATGTTTTATCATTATTCAATGTTAAAGAAGTCTTGATCCCCGGACAGTCAGCACAAGGTACTGTCGCTTCGTAAGTTCCGGCCCAGTCCAATGCATTTTCAGAAGTATCACCAGCTGCTGTAGGGGTTGCTTTAGTAACGCTGTCTGTAGCGGCAGGTTGAGCAACGGCCGCAGAATCTGTAGTTGTACCCATTGTTTCAGTTGTTTCTTTTTTAGAACATGAAGCAAGGAATAGAACGGCTCCCATTCCCAACATAAGCACTTTGCTTTTCATCATAATAATTGATTTAAATATGTTTTTAATAATAAAGTTACTTCCAGTCAACAAAAACTAAGCCAGAGAGCAGGGGACTGTAATGAAGCAGTTCACATCTATACATCTCATATCAGTTTCTACTTTTAACACCATCATCAATACATTTTACTTTTTGAATTTTACAAAAACAACCTCATAACAACTTTTCCGCCCGTTTTATAAGGCCTATTCTTATTTTTCTTTGTAAATTGGGGCAAAATTTTGATTATGACAAAAAAGATACTTTTATCTGTATTTCTTTTGC
>JASLCD010000127.1 GCA_030146295.1 Chryseobacterium sp. | reverse complement strand
TTCTTCGTTTTCGGATCGTACACTACGAATCCCCAGTTTGCATTTTTCAGCACAGGATCCGCCATCATTGTGTTCACATTGATATCTACAAGTTCTTTTGCTGACAAAACAGTTTTCTCCACCATCGTGCTAACGGGTGAAGGCAGGTTTAAACTGCTTTTCTGACTGTCATAATTCTGAGAATAAAGAACGGTAGAAACGGTAGATTGAGCCAGGAAAAGACCAGAAGCCAACACCGCCGCACTTGAAATATATTTTCTGAAATTTACCATCTATCTTCTTTTTGTTCTATAGCTTTGATTCTATAAAAAATGACAGGTTATATCATTCAATAAAAGAGCCAAACACTTAATCAACGTCCAAAAGTAGAAATTATTGTCATATAACGGACCACTAACCCATTATAAAAGAGTGTAAAGTTTGTTAAAAATTGTTAAAAATCCACGAAAACATCTTTTTTAATGCTTTGATATGCAGTGATTTCATCAAATTCTTTTAAACTTATCAAAACCAGGTTTTTAAATTTCTCATAGTTTTTCCCGCGGGGAAGTTTAAGCATAATCTGGAACTGATACAGATTATTGAGCCTTGCAATCTGCGCTCTTTCAGGGCCTAAAACACAATCTTCCGGAAGATATTTTCTGAGGATGGAACCTAGAAACTGAGACGCTCGGTCTACCTTATCTTCCTTTCTGTGCTTCATTTCAATCATAATCAGCTTTGTAAAAGGCGGATAATGGAATTTCTGGCGTTCAGTAAGGATATATTTGTAGATCTTCGCAGGATTATTCATCTTGATCAGCTGGAATACAGAATGATCAGGATTAAAGGTCTGAATGAGGATCTTCCCTTTTCCTGAAACTCTTCCAGCCCTTCCCGAAACCTGTGTGATCAGTTGATATGCTCTTTCTTCTGCTCTGAAGTCCTGTACATATAATAAGGAATCGGCTTTGGGAATAGTAACCAGCTCAATATGATCAAAATCCAGTCCTTTTGAAATCATTTGTGTTCCCACGATGATGTCTGTTTCTCCGTCTTCAATCTTTTCATACAGCTTTTCGTAGGCGAATTTCTTACGCATAGAGTCCACATCCATTCTGTCTACCTCATTTTCCGGAAACAGTTTGGAAACTTCTTCATGAATCTGCTCTACACCTACTCCTCTTTCGTTCAGCTTTTCAGAGTTGCATTTCGGGCAGGTTTTCGGTTTTGAAGCTCTCTGTCCGCAGTAATGGCACTTCATTTCATTGGCAGCCTTGTGATAGGTCATCACCACATCACAATTGGAGCAGTAATTAACATAACCACAGCTCTCACATTCTATTACATTGGAATAGCCGCGGCGGTTGTGCAAGACAATCGCCTGATTTTTTTCATCTACTGTTTTCTTGATCTCTTCGATAAGCTTCAAAGAAAAATTTCCGGAAACTTTTTTAGATTCCTGTGCTTCTTTGAAATTGATCAGCTCATATTCCGGCAGGTTCACATTCCCGAATCTTTCATTCAGGAAAACATATTTCATTTTATCTTTTCTGGCCCTGTAGTAACTTTCAACGGAAGGAGTAGCAGATCCCAGAATCACTCCAGCGTTGTAAAATCCGCCCAAAACCAAAGATGCATCTTTAGCATTGAAATAAGGGGTGACTTCTCTTGGTCTGTAAGCAGAATCATGCTCTTCATCTACCACAATAAGTCCCAGATTCTGATAGGGTAAAAACAAAGCATTCCGGGTTCCGATCAGAATACGGATATCATTCTGTTTGATTCTTCTCCAAACTTCTACTCTTTCAAAATCGGTCAGTTTCTGGTGGTAAAAACCTAATTGACGGCCGTATTTTTTTTCTAATCTCTGTGTAATTTGTTTTGTCAGGGAAATCTCAGGAAGTAAAAACAGAACATTCTTTCCTTCTTTGATACATTCTTCAATTTTTTCTAAATAAATATGTGTTTTCCCTGATGATGTTACCCCATGAAGCAGTACATTTTTTCCTTCTTCAAAAGCTTCATCAATCTCATGTTTAGCAATTTTCTGTTGTTCAGAAAGTTCTTCCAGCTCTTCAATCTCACCTTCATAGCTTTCAATTCTGTCTTTCTGCATGTAGTATTCTTCCACTAGACCTTTGTCTGCTAAAGGCTTAAAGTGTGAACTTCCGAAATAACCATCCTCAAACAGTTCAGATTTTTTGATATGAGCATCAGGATGTTCGGTCTGCTTTTCTAAAATAAGAAGGAACAGGTCTTTCTGCTTTTGAGCTCTATTCAGTTTTATAAGAATATCTGTAAGATTCTGATTGGCTAAAACCTCATCATTAATTCTTACATATGCTACTTCTTTAGCTTTATATTTCTCAGCAATTTTCTCATCAATCTCAATGTACTGAAGATCGATAAGCGAATTGATGGTCTTGATGATATCCTTTTTAGGAATAAACGCTTCAATATCTGTCAGGTTGATGAGCTGCCGTACCTCCAGTGCCTGAATCATGTACATTTCATGGACATCCAGATTTTCAAAATCAACCACCACGCCAGGTTTTAATTTTAAATAGGTCTCACTTTCCAGTTTTAAAGAAGAAGGAAATGAAAACCTGTAAATCTCCCCGAGACTACAAAGATAATACTCAGAAAGCCAGTTCCAGAAACGGATCTGTTCTTCAGTAAGGATGGGCTTAACATCCAATATACTGATCACTTCCTTGGCAGTAAAATTTTCCGGTGCATTGTCGTGAAGCTCAAATATAATTCCCGTATAAATTTTCTTTCCGCCAAACGGTACCAGAACACGCATTCCGGGCTGGATTTCAGACATCAGTTCTTCAGGAACTTTATAGGTAAAAGATCCTTTCAGGTTCAGGGGTAAAACAATTTGAGCGTATTGCAAGGGAAATATTTAAAATGTAAAATTAGAATTTTCCTGAGAGAACTGCAACTTTACAGAAATTCTTTCAGGACATTGAAAACTTTAGTTTAAAAGCCAATCCCACCACAAAAGTCACAAAAGCTTTAACTCTTTAAGTTCTAAGCTTTATACATAAAAGTACATCTAAGTATAAGAATCTGAAGATTTTCATTTTGTGAACTTTACATAGTTCGTATTTAACCTTAAACTTTTGTGGCTTTTGTGGTTAAAAAAGCAGTTCCGTGATCTCATACCAGAATGCAGAGGTAAAAAATCCTATAATAATACTGACTCCGATGATCAGGTTAGTCAGTTTTGTATTCAGCCTGAACTGTTCTGCGATGATACTTGAAGTAACCAATGTTGGCATAGCGGCTTCAAATACTGTAATTTTAGCTACATCTCCTTTTATCCCCAATAATAATGCTAATCCTAAAACAATAGCGGGAGCCAGAACAAGTTTATAAAGCATTGACATTGACATCTGTGGAATCAGTTTTTTCCATCCATTGAATTTCAACTGTAATCCCACAGAAAAAAGAGCTAATGGGCTTACCGTAGCTGCCAGTTTATCAAAGAATGGTTCCGCAACTGTAAAGTCAATAAACCTCGACAGGACAAGAGCCGAGATACAGCCAATTAAGGGTGGAAATGTGATCAGTCTTTTTAAAATAAATAGGGCACTGACCTTTCCGGATCTGCTTCCTCCCTTCACCGCAGCAATAATTCCCAGGGTAGATAAAGCAAAAAACATCGTTTGGTCACAGATAATGGCAATACTCAGAAGTCCTTCGCCATAAAAAGCACTGATTAGGGGAAATCCAATAAATGAAGTATTGCTGTAGCCGCTCGCCAATTCCAGGGTACTTCTGGAACGCCTTGAATATCCTCTGCTCTTACTGTAAAACATCATAAAGAAGAAACAGAACACAGAAATTAAAAATGTAGCTGCAATCGGGAACAGCATCTCTGTTGTCCATTTTACTTTAGGCAGATATTTAAACGAGACTGCCGGAAGAGCAAGATAAAGAATCCAGGTATTGATACCCTTGTGAGCATCGGGGTGGATAGATTTTGTTGCTTTGAATATCATTCCTGCAATAATACACACTGCAATGAGAACAAAATTTACCATAACTGTATAAGAAATATGATGCAAATTTACGGCTGATTTTTGAGTTGGAGGGGTAAAATTTATATTTTTTTGAGTACAATTCCGATCCAATAGAACATCACATCCGAAAACCGGAAAAGCTTTTCTTCATTTATTACAAAGCCTTAATCAATTTACTTTTCACCAATTCAAAAAGCATATCGGTATCCTATATCCATTTCGATTCAGATTCATGTTATCATTTTTATAATACATAAGTATATTTTAAATAATTTTTATAATATTAAATTATGACGGAAATTTGTACCGTTAATCAATGATAAAATATCAAATAAAAATCACAGTTCAGAAAATATTATTCAATAACCTATTTGTGAAATTATAAAGAAAGACCAATTCTATCAATTTTTTAATACCTAAAATTTCAAACAATGAATATTAATATTTTTAAAGAAGCAAGTATCGGTTCACTCAACCTTAAAAACAGAATTGCTATGGCTCCTATGACAAGAGCCCGAAATGAGGACGGAATTCCAAAAGACTTCAACGCTGAATATTATGCAAAACGTACCAGTACAGGGCTTATCATTACAGAAGGTACGGCAATCTCTCCTACTTCCAAAGGAGTTCTTCATATTCCCGGATTATATACGGATGAGCAGGTAGAAGGCTGGAAATTGGTTACTGAAGCCGTTCATCAAAAAGGAAGCAAAATTTTTACTCAATTATGGCATGTAGGACGTGTTTCTCACGTGACCATCCAACCAGGCGGGCAAGCTCCTGTTTCCTCTTCCGATATTCAGGCAGGTGAAACTCATGCATGGGGATATGATGAAAATGGAAAAGAAGGTTTTGTAATTAATTCCAAGCCACGTGCATTGGCTACTGATGAAGTAAAACAGATTGTTCAGGATTTTACTTCAGCGGCAGTAAATGCTGTAAAAGCTGGTTTTGACGGAATTGAACTTCATGGAGCCAACGGATATCTTATTGAGCAGTTCCTGAATCCGTTTGTGAATACCCGTAAGGATGAATATGGTGGAAGTATAGAAAACCGTTCCCGCTTTTTGCTTGAAATCGTGGACTCTGCCATTGCTGCCATTGGTGCTGATAAAGTGGCTATCCGTTTAACACCGTATGGCGGATTGTACGAAATGCCATATTATGATGAAATAGAGGCTACTTATGAATATTTGGCCAAAGAACTTTCCAAAAGAAATATCGTTTACGTCCACATTATGGACCAAAAGTCGAGAGGAAGTTTTGCATTACCTGAAGATTTTATGAAACGTTTCCGCAACTGGTATGATGGGGTCATCATCCTTGCCGGAGGAATGGACAGAGAAAAATCTGAAAAACTGATCAATGAAGGCGTGATTGATATTGCAGCATTCGGAGAAGCATTTATTTCCAATCCTGACCTTGTGGAACGTCTTGAAAACAACTGGGAACTTACTCCTCCCAAAAGAGAACTTCACTACGGACTTACCATGGAAGGTTATCTGGACTGGGAATTATACAATCAACAACAATCAAACGAACATTTAAATCATTAAAATATGGAAACAAATGTAAATGCTCAAAATGGAGCATCTTCACAACAAACAATCTCAAGACAACTAGAAATACTAACGCAACTATCCTCAAAAACTGCTGTAGGAAGCTTTCCTCTGCCTCAGTTTCTGAATGCTCCGGGAAACGAAAAAGTAAGAGATTTCTTCTTCACTCCTGTAACTGAGAAAACATTGGAAGGGAAAAGAATTGCCATTATTTCTTCAGATGGTTTCGAGGAAATTGAATTAACAGGTCCTGCATGGTACTTCCGTGAACTGGGTGCCCATGTGGATATCATTGCTCCCAAATATACTCCAGCTCCGGCAAATTTAGGATTGAGCATGCCTGAAGACATGGCTAAGACCCATATCATGGCGATCCAATATCTGCAGCCTGTGGGATGGATAAAAGTAGACCGTACTGTAGATCAGATCAAGGTGGAAGATTACGATGCTGTTTTCATTCCGGGAGGTGCCTGGAATCCGGATAACCTTCGTCATGATAAAGAGGTTGTAAAATTCGTTCAGGATTTCAACGCTTCAGGTAAACTGGTTTCTGCCATCTGTCATGCAACAGTGGTACTGATCTCTGCTGAAATTATAGAAGGCAAAAGACTGACCGGCTACTGGAATATCCAGGTCGACCTTAAAAATGCGGGAGGTATTGTATCCGATGTTCCTGTAGTGGTGGATGGTAACCTGATTACCAGCAGACATCCTATTGATATTGCTGATTTTTCAAAAGCAGTAGAACAATGGCTGATCGAAAACTAAAATACCCTACAATCTGGTAAAATTATTGTTTAAATTTCACTATACTATCAAAAAGAGCTATCGTAAAGGATAGCTCTTTTATTTTTATGGATTATTCCGAATTAATATTCTGGAAATAATCATTACTCTTTCATCACATCCCAAAGACTCATTAATTCTATATTTTCCAAAGGTTTTGAGAGTGTTATTCTTTTTGAAGTTTCTGGTAACAAATCAAAGAAATTATCACTGAAATGAGTATCTCCAATCAAATAAATATCTTTTGCAAGGACATCTGTTGAAATTTCAATTTCAGTTGATGATATTTTTCTGATTCGGATATTGGGTTTTGAAAGTTTCAGATCTTTCGGCTGATTAAAAAAGAACAGCTTTTGAAATGTTGCATCCTTTTCGGAACTGATCTTTAAAACGACTTCCGACAGATTAAACGGTGCCAATTCCGATTTATTTATGCTTCTGATTTTCTTACTTACATCGGTATTTACAACATCTGACTGATTGGCTTTCCAAAGTGTTTTTCCTTTAAAATCCATGAGTTCAAACTTCGTATCCACTTTCAACGCTTTCATAAGGTCACTTATCAGATAAACGTCATAGCTTTTATCTGTCTCGGCTATTGATACCAAAACAGGCTCGAAGCTTCTTTTTGCCTGATAATGGAAGGCTTTCCAGTTTCCAAGATAATCAATGGAAGACCATGAAACTACCGGCCAACAGTCGTTGAGCTGCCAATACAGTGTTCCCATATTATAAGGTTTTGCACGGCGGTGAGCCTCAATGGCAATCTGCATACCTCTTGCCTGCAGCAGCTGTGAAACGTAATTATACTGAACAAACTCAGTTGGGATTTTATAATCACGTTTCAGATATTCATTCATAATATCCCAACCTCTGGCGTGTTTTTCATGTGCCTTGATAGTTGCATTTTGCAGATTTAAATCCGGAATTCCTGAGAACATGGATTTTATAGCTTCAAGGCTTGGCGTTCCCTGAAAACCGTATTCAGACATGAAACGTCCTACTTTTTCGTTATAAATTTCAAATGGCTGCTCGCCCCACCAAACGCCCCAATAGTGAGAATCTCCTTCTGTAAGGCTTTCCTTATGCCCCCAGCCGATAGACGGAGAACTTGGCCAATATATATTTTTATCTGACTTCAGGTTTTCTGCCAATGCATTGGGAATGACCTCATGGAATAATTTTTTATAGTCTTTCCAAACCTGCAGTGAATCATTTTTTGAATATTTGAACTGTTTCTGATATCCCCAGTTGACAATAGCTTCATCAATTTCATTATTCCCACACCACAAAGCAATAGATGGGTGATTCTGAAGTCTGTTGACCTGATCTTTTACTTCTTCTTTTACATTGTTTAAAAATGCTTCGTCCGCAGGGTAAAAACTTCCTGCAAACATAAAATCCTGCCAAACTAAGATTCCGTTTTCATCGCAGGCTTTGTAAAATTCATCATCTTCATAAATACCGCCACCCCAGATACGGATCATATTCATATTGGCATCCTTGGTGTCTTTGATCAGTTTCTGATATTTTTCTTTGGTCATTCTGGGTGAAAAACTATCTCCCGGAATCCAGTTGGTTCCTTTGATATACAACGGATTTCCATTCACTTTAAAATAAAATGACTTTCCTTTTTCGTCTTTTTCCTGAATCAATTCTACGGTTCTTAATCCTATCCTGATGTCTTTAACATCAATATTGTTAAGGTCTTTTGAAAGTTTTATTTTAAAATCATAAAGATTAGCTTCGCCACGCCCGTTAGGCTGCCAAAGCTTCATCCCTTTGGTTTCATAAGGTAGTGATATTGTATTAATCCCCTTTTGTAATGATACTTTTTGGTGGATTTTATTAAGATCTAAGGTATAATCTCCCGCATTTTGAGCATAAATTTCTACCTCAAAATGTAAATCAGAGGTTTTTTCAGAGTTACTCTGAATATCTTTAACGGTAATAATTTTGGCATTATTCCAGAATTCTAATGCAACATCTTTCCAGATTCCAGCGGTAACCAATCTTGGTCCCCAATCCCACCCAAACTGATATTGTGCTTTTCTCACAAAACTTCTTGGTGATTCCGGCATGGTAAACGGAACTTTTTTTGCCAGTTCTTTTCCGGTATTCACAGCAGATGTAAACTTAATCTGCAATGCATTATTACCTGCTTTCAGATATTCTTTCACAGGAATATTCCATTTCCTGAACATATTGTCTGTTTTCCTGAGCAGCTTTCCATTCAGATAAATTTCAGAAAACGTATCCAATCCGTTAAAAACCAGATCAATATTATCATTCTTTAATTCCTGAGATGAAACAACAAATGAAGTCTGGTAATTCCAATCTTCATTTTCTACCCATTGTACTTTTTTCTCATTTTCATCTTTAAAAGGATCCGGAATCATCTTATTGTCCATTAAGTCCAGATGAACGGTTCCCGGAACTTTTGCAGGAAGCCAGTTTTGATCTTTTGAATTTTTGAACTGCCAGTTTTCAGTGGACAAATTTCTTTGTGAAAACTGTGCAAAAAGGATATTCTGTGTTAAAAGGAAAGCAAAAAGGATCGTTCTATTCATCAATAAATTTGTTTTGTATTGTTACAATACCAGTGATTTTGCCATTCCGAGGTACGAAGGAATCTCTATTATAAGGATTTAGGTTCCCACTGCTCTTGGAATGACAAATAAGCGTATATAATGTATTACTTACTCTTCAACGCAACCACCTCATCCGGATTTGCAAAAGCTCCCCCATCAGTAATAGCCGAAGAATGGAAGTAAGTGGCTTTTGTAACCTCTCTTATTCCTTCAATATTAGATGATCGCAATCCGCCTCCAACAAGAATTTCTATTCTTCCGTTGGAAAGCTCAACCAGTTTCTTCAGGTTTTCTTTTCCTTCCGATACATTGGGTTTCTGCCCGGAAGTAAGAATGGTTGTAAAGCCACACCCGATTACTTTTTCCAAAGATTCTTCCAGACTTGCCGCACGGTCAAAAGCACGGTGAAAAGTACACGGAAGCGGTGCTGCCAGTTCTGTCAAAACTTTATTCTGCTCCATATTCACCTCATCATTTTCATCCAGAATACCGAATACAAAACCATCTGCACGTAAGGATTTCAGATGAATCAAATCATTTTTCATCTGTTCAAATTCGGAATCGGAATAGGTAAAATCTCCCCCTCTCGGACGGATCATTACAAAAATCGGGATATTGATTTTTTCACGAAGCTTTTTCATAGCTTCAAAATCCGGAGTGGTTCCTCCTTCACTGAGACCGTCACACAATTCTATCCTGTCTGCTCCATTTTCAAAAGCAATAATCGCTGATTCAGAATTAAAACACGCTATTTCTATTTTTGACATTTATTGTACCTTTTTATTTTTATTTGGGCTCATCCTGCAGTACATCTGCAATCAGAAAAGAACCGTTTTCTTTTACTACTTTTATTACAGAGGGATATTTAGCTTTAGCACCATCATCCCTTAACACAACATCAAAGGTATATTCATCTTTTGACGAAGATTTCAAATCACAGCTTCCGACTTCAATATTGATCCAGTCCTGTGCATTGATCAGAAATCCTACCCCCACACCTGCTTTATCGGTATCAAATTTAGATTTCCATTTATTCTGAAATTCTTTTTCCGTAAGGCTTCCATCAACATCCAAATCGACGTTCATGGCATCCGTTTTATAATCAAAATAGTCTTTGGTTGTGATCTTCTGCATCTCCATCGCTTCGCTTCCAAGATCTGCCTTAAAGTAATTAACGATACTTTTTTCCAGCCATTTTTTTGCATCTTCTGCTTCATTGGAAGCATTATTCAAAACTACTTTTTCTTGTACCTGCTGTGGCTCGGCAGCATTGTTGGTCTCCTTTTTTTCTTCTTTGCATGCGATAATCAGAAATAAGGAAGCGATAA
Source organism: Chryseobacterium sp. (assembly GCA_030146295.1). Taxonomy (GTDB): domain Bacteria; phylum Bacteroidota; class Bacteroidia; order Flavobacteriales; family Weeksellaceae; genus Chryseobacterium. The sequence goes on along the minus strand of JASLCD010000127.1, from coordinate 1,103 downwards.
TTGTTCTTTTCATATTTTGTTTTAAGTTTTGGCTAAAGCCAGAATGGCTCTTTATGTTATTAAAAATGGGCTAAAGCCCATTTCTATTGAATTTCAATTTGTTTATTTTAAAGCAAATTCCGGTTTTTCAAGTCGGTTTCCCTTCTGATCATACACTGCAAAGTTGAATCCGTCCTGAATACAGTAAGAACCATATTCTCCGTTTTTATTGATCGCAATAAAACCTACCTGGATATCTTTAAGGTTTTTGTTTCTTCGCTGAGCAATTTTTACAATTCTGTCTACGGCTTCTTTACAGGCTTCCTGTGGATTTCTGCCTTGTCTCATCAGTTCCACTACGAGATGGGTTCCCACGGTTCTTATTACTTCTTCACCATGACCTGTTGCTGTAGCAGCTCCCACTTCATTATCTACAAACAGACCTGCACCGATTATCGGGGAATCTCCTACTCTGCCATGCATTTTAAAAGCCATTCCGCTGGTAGTACATGCACCGGAAAGATTTCCTTGTGCATCCAACGCAATCATCCCTATGGTGTCATGATTTTCAATATTGGCAATGGGTTTGTACTGACTGGTTTTTAACCATTCTTTCCATTCTTTTACTGATTCCGGGGTAAGAAGATTTTCTTTTTTAAATCCTTGTGAAAGGGCAAACTGCAATGCTCCGTCTCCTACCAGCATCACGTGTGGCGTTTTTTCCATTACCGCTCTGGCCACAGAAATAGGATTTTTCACATGCTCCAGACATGCAACGGAACCAATATTATAATTTTCATCCATGATGCAGGCATCCAGCGTTACTCTTCCGTCTCTGTCCGGACGGCCTCCATACCCAACACTTCTTTCTTTAGGATCCAATTCTACAAGACGAACTCCTTTTTCTACAGCATCCAGAGCTTTTCCTCCTTTTCCAAGAATTGTCCATGCTTCTTCATTGGCTTTCAATCCGAAATTCCAGGTGGAAAGGACAATCGGTTTGTTGGCTGTGGTAACAGTAGGTTCAGGTAATTCGGCAGCCATCAGATCCAGTGGGTTTACGGCAAGTGCTGCTGTTGCAATTCCCAGTTTTTTTATAAAACTTCTTCGGTTATTGTTCATGG
>JASLCD010000098.1 GCA_030146295.1 Chryseobacterium sp. | reverse complement strand
CAATATGTAGAAACTGCAATCAATTGGCTCACAGAAAATGGAAAACCTGTATTTGATGTCATAAAACACTTAGGAAATGCTTCCATTATGGGGATTGAATGGGTTTTAACAAACACTCCTTTTTATGTAATCATTCTCTTTTTTACCTTACTGGCGCTATGGAAAGCCGGAAAAGCTATCGCTGTGGTAACCGCAGCAGGACTGAGTTTAATATTTTTAATGGGATTATGGAAAGAAACCATGGAAACCCTGGCATTGATTTTTGTATCCACCCTTACCGCTCTTATCATATCCATTCCGTTGGGAATTTTGGCAGCAAAAAATACAATAGCCGCAAAAATCATCCGTCCTTTACTGGATTTAATGCAGACAATGCCCGCATTTGTCTACCTGATTCCTGCCGTATTGTTTTTCAGTATCGGTAAAGTGCCCGGAGCCTTTGCAACAATCATTTTTGCCATGCCGCCGGCGGTACGGTTAACGACTTTGGGAATTGAAGCCGTTCCGAAAGATATTGTGGAAGCAGCAAGGGCTTTTGGAGCAACCAACCGTCAGATCCTGTTTAAAGTAGAACTTCCTCTGGCAATGAAAACAATTCTGACAGGGATCAATCAAACCATATTATTATCCCTATCCATGGTTGTGATCGCAGGTATGATCGCCGCAGGTGGCTTAGGGGAGAAAGTATTGGAAGGAATTAATAATCTGGATATCGGTTTAGGATTTGAAAGTGGTTTATCCGTTGTGATTTTAGCCATTATCCTCGACAGGATTACCCAGGGATTTGTAAAGAAAAAGCAATAAGATGAAACGATTACACTATTTATTTTTCCCGATTTTAATGTGGGTATTTGCTACGTTATATTCGTGTGAAAATATAAAAAACTCCAAATATATTACCATCGGAATGGTAGATGGCTGGGCAGAAGATGTTGCCATGACGCATGTTGCAAAAGCTGTTCTGGATGAGCAGGGATATCACGTTATTATTCAAAAAGCCTCCACAGATATGATTCTGGCTTCGATGAATAATGAAGATACAGATCTTTTCTTGGGAGTATGGCTTCCCTACACTCACGCTAAAAAACTGGCTAAATTTCCGGGATTAACTCATCTCGGAACCAATTATGACAACGGCCGTATAGGATTGGTTGTTCCTGAATATGTTCCTGTCAACTCCATTGAAGAACTTAATCAGCACAAAGATCAATTCAATCATAGAATTATAGGCATTGAGAAAGGAGCAGGATTAACGACCGGAACGGATAAAGCAATTATTGATTATAAACTGGATTATCAGCAGATCAACTCCTCTACCATTGCCATGATCACCGAATTACAGAATGCCATACAACGAAAAGAATGGATAGTGGTAACCGGATGGCAGCCTCACTGGATGTTTGGTAAAATGAAACTTAAATTTCTTGACGACCCCAAAAAGATATATGGGGAAGCGGAACAGATTAAAACCTACTCCAGAAAAAGCTTTGCTAAAGACCAGCCCGAGCTGGCTAAATTCTTTTCAAAACTCCATTTTGATGATGAAAATATGTCTGATCTCTTAATGAAAATGGAACAGAGTAAAAATAAAGAAGCCACTGCCAAAGAATGGGTGGAAGATCACGCTGAGCTGATACAGTCGTGGTTAGATAAAAATTAATAAACAATTTGGTAGTATTTAAAATCCTCAACTCTACACGGGTCTGAGGATTTTTTTATCAACATAGGTTATTTGATCTTTTCTTTATAAAATAATATTTATTAGTAATTGCAAAGGCGCAAAGAAATTTAATAACATACTGCTTTAAGGCGCAGGAACATTTCGACTTCGCTCAATGGGAGATTTTCAGCAAGTTTGTTTCAGCTAAAATTCAACAGAATTAAATTTTATCAAAGATAAAATCCTTGCGCCTTAAAGCATATTTAAAGGAAAATTCTTGCGTCTTTGCGTTTTCCAATATCTCATAATTATCCCATTGATTCTTTGATTTTTTCCCGATGGATTATTCCCCAATTGACTAATGTTTCTGTTACAGGAAATACTGATTTTCCATATTCTGTCACTGCATAGGTCACTGTAATTGGTTTTGTATCCTGAATGGTTCTGGTGATCAGAAGATTGGTTTCCAGCTCTTTTAATTCTTTGCTCAGCATTTTCGCTGAGATTCCTTCAATACTGCGTTCCAGCTTTTTAAAATGAATCATCTGATCCGGTCTGTTCGTCAGATACCGTAAAATCATCAGTTTCCATTTTCCTCCCAACACATCCAGACTGTCCCGCATCGCGAACAATTCTTCTGTACAGCTGGCTTCTCTTTCGATACCGTTTTCAATGATTTTTGCCATAATAGTTTCATGAAGGTAACTAGTTACCATTGGTTAACTAGTAGCAAATATAAACTATTCCCTTTTTACATTTGTGTATCAAATTAACAATAATGAAAGCAGTTATTTTAAATAAAAACGGAAAGCTGGAAGAAGGAATTGCCGAGCAGCCCCAACCCAAAAATAATGAAGTATTAATCCAGATTAAAGCAAGTGGTTTCAATCCCATCGATTATCAGATGCTGGAAAATGAATTGGAACGGAAACTGATCAGTTCCCCCATATTAGGACGAGAATTATCCGGAATTGTAGTGGATAAAGGCTCCGAAGTTACAGCATTCAATATTGGTGATGAAGTGTATTGTGGCAGCGGTTCTATGGGAAGCAACGGTACTTATGCAGAATATATTGCCGTTCCTGAAGCTATTGTTTCTTTGAAACCAAAAAATATTTCATTTGAACAGGCGGCATCCATTCCTTCCGCAGGACTTACTTCTTTGCAGATCTTTAACCGTCTGAAATTACATCCGGAAAATACCATTCTGGTAACAGGAGCAACCGGAGGTGTTGGGTCGTTTCTGATAAAGCTCTTACTGGCTCATAATATCCGGCAGATCACAGCAACCGTTGGTAGTGAAGAAAACAGGCAGATTCTTTTGAACATGGGACTAAAAGATCACCAGATCATCAATTACAAAGAAGAAGGCCTTATCAGAAATATTTTAAAGGCTAATAATAACCAGCCCTTCGAGTTTGGGATTGATCTGGTAGGCAATTATATGTCAGAAATAACGGCAGAAGTTTTAAAAATTAACGGAATGTATGTAGATGTCACTGCTTTGGTCACTAAGGAAGCTCATGAAATGCTATTCAATAAAGGAAGTCTGATCATGAATATCTCCAATTACACCTATGGAATGATCAAAAAATATGACTATTATAAAAACAGTTTACTGGAAATAAAGAAACTTATTGAAAATGAAATGATACTCCCACCACAGCATAAAGTAATAGGAAGCCTTTCTCTGACCACTGTTCTGCAGGCACACTCCATGTTAAAAAATAATCAGGCTCAAGGCCATAAACTCATCATGAAACATTAATGTATGAACACAATACCAAGACGAATCGTAACAGGAATAAAAAATGGGAAATCCATCATTGTAGAAGACCAGCAGGTAGAAAATGCTGTGGAACATTTTCCGGGTCTTATCATTTCAGATGTTTGGAATACTCAGAAAACTCCGGCAAGCTTAGATTTTGAGACCAGAATTCCCAATACAGGGTTTCCGCAGACCCCTAAAAACGGTACTTATTTCCGATATGTGGTAGTTCCGCCTGATAAAAATTTAGGCGTGGAATGGAAAAAGAATGAACCTCATCCACTGATGCACCAGACTCCGACACTGGATTATATCATCATTCTTTCTGGCGAGCTCTACCTCATCATGGAAGAAGGCGAAACCCTTCTCAAACCGGGAGATATCGTCATTCAGAGAGGAACCCATCATGCTTGGAGCAATCGCTCTGATGAACCTTGCATTCAATTGGCTGTTTTAATTGATGCTGAGATTTAAATTATAATTTATTTCTTTCGGAAAATGCAAAGACGCAAGAAAATCAAAGATTTTCAGCAAGGAATGATCTATAAATCCGAGATCTCCAACAACTTCGCCTTCATTTTTTCAGGCGTCATCTGACCTTCCTGATAATAGACCAGCTTCTGATGCTTATCCAGAAATACCCATAACGGATAAACAGGCTGGTTTTTATTCTTGGATAAGGCGAGCGCCAATTCATGAATTCCCGAATTTCCATTCTGCAGATATTCAAATTCCTGATTCTGAAAACGGATTTTCTCTTTTGTTTTCTCTGCTTCAAAATTGATAAAGTAGAAATGATCATTCAATATCCCCACCAGCTCTTTATCTTTACTCAAACGGTAAGACTCAATTTTACACACGGCACACCAGTCTGTATAAAGATGAATCACCACAGGTCTGGATTCTTTTTTTTGCAGTATCTCCCATTCAGAAAAAGTGCCTGTCTTCATCTGAGACAGATAAAAACAGGGCACTAACATTAAAAATAAAGTGATTTTTTTCATTTAAGGTTATATTTTACACCCAGAAATCCTCTGATACGCTGCATCGGAGCATAACCGTACGCCGTATCAAAAGTATAGTGATTCGGATTATTAATGGGATCATCAACATGTTTATCAAATGGGTCAAAAGGTCTCATCAAAGGATCTTTAGGTGTAAAGTTGAATAGGTTTTTAATTCCGCAGTACACTTCAAATCCTGATTTGAAACTCTTTGATACCTGAATATTGGCCAAAGAATAGAATGGTGAATATTCAGGGCGGTAGTCATTCACCAGAACAGGAAGTCGCATTGGTCCATAAAACTGTCCTGTAAAATCTATAGTCAGATTACTTGGAAACTTATAAGTCAGGTTATAAGTCCCACTCCACTTTGGAGCATGAAGCTGCTGTGTTTTTTGATTTTCATTATCAAACTTCTGGTATACATCGAGATAAGTCACTCCCAGATTGACACTCAAAGGAAACTGAAAACTAAAATCCACATTCAATGAAGCTCCTCTGGAAATTCCATAGCCGTGAAGATTGTCATAGATAATTTTATTAGGATCAGAGTCAAAATCACCTACTATTTTATTACTGAAATAAGTATAAAACGCTGAAGCGTCAAGATTTACCATTCGGTTTCCCACAGGGATTTTCCAGATATAATTCAGATTTCCGTTTACTGATCTTTCCGGCTTAAGATCAGACTTCACGACCACTTCACGGGAACCTGTAAGTGCCGCATGATCTTCTGTAAATAAATTAACCACTCTGAATCCTGTTCCGAAATTGAAACGCAGCGTATGATAGGGATTGGGTGAAAACTTCCAGGCAAATCTTGGAGAATGCACAGAGTGATGCACTTTATCATAATCATATCTATAGCCCAGCAACAGGGTATTTTTATCGTTGATTTCCCACTGATCCTGGATAAAGACTCCCCAGATCGGAGATTTCATCGGAGCATTGGTGACTCCGTCTGAAGCGAGTGTTCCCGGTGTATTGTCATCATAAAAAGTTCTTTTAAAAGTAAGACCGGCCGTGATATCATGCTTGCCGAAACTTCTGTACCAATATGTCTGCAGAAAAGCTACTTTTTGGGTGGCATTGAAAGGATTTGATCCATAAAATGAATTCTGGTCATGATAATTGTAAGAAAACTGAGTCACAATATGTTCCTTCATTGGCCATTCATACAATCCGAAAACTTCTGCTCTGTTGGTATAAATACTTTCTCCATATACCTGATCACTGCCACGGTAAGATTTGTTCCATTGCATTTCTCCTCCAAAACGGTCCTCATACAGATATCTCATCGCAAAACTTGCCTGCCTGTTTTCCTTTCTTTTAAAATTCCACTTGTTAAAAACTGAAATTCTGCTCTGTAAAGTGGCATCTGTAAAGTTATCTTTGTTTTGGTCTATCCTTTCCTGAAAACTGAAATAATTTAAACTGAGCAGTGAAGCAGAATTCTTTCCTATATTAAACTTGGTAGAAAGATCAAGATTATTCTCACTCCATGTACTCGTCATCATATCCACACTTAGCTTAGGGGCAGTCAAAGCATTTTTAGTGATGATATTGATCACCCCTCCCATTGCTTCAGAGCCATAAATAGATGACGCAGGGCCTTTTACCACCTCTATTCTATCTACCAGACTGTTGGGTATTCCGCTCAATCCATATACAGTGGAAAGTGAACTTACAATGGGCATTCCATCAATCAAAATCATGGTGTAAGGTCCCTCCAGCCCATTGATGTGGATGTCTCCCGTATTACACACCGAACAATTGAGCTGAGGTTTTACTCCATTCACCATCGCAATAGCTTCAAAAATACTCGGTGTCGGATTTTTCTGGAAAAATTTCTGACTGTAGATCTCTACAGCCACGGGGCTTTTTGATCTGCTCATCGGTTTTATCGTACCCGTTACCACTACATCTTCTATAGTACTCGTCTTGATTTCTTTCTTCGCAGCTCTTGCAGAATCCATGTTTTTAGTTTGTTGTAAACTCAAACTGTCCGTTTCCTGCGCAAAACAGTATGATGATAAAAAGGTGATAGAAAATAATATTCGCTTCATGAAATTAAAATTGTTAGACAAATCTAACAATTATTTTTCAAATACAAAACTTTGACGAAAAAATATAGATTGAGTCAATTCATGAAAAATGATTAAATTTGAGAAACTACATACGAAAGTAAAATGAGATATCATCTAGCGGGAAATATCCCACCAAAAAGGCATACGATCTTTAAGTCTCCGGAAGATAAATTTTACTATGAACAGCTATTCGGTACAGAAGGCTTCCATGGTATTTCTTCTCTGTTATATCATATCCACCGCCCTACGCAGATTAAATCTATCGGTGAGCCGAAAGATGTCACTCCTAAAATCGCTGTGGAAAAAAACATCGCTCCCAGAATGTTTAAGGGAATGAATGTTACTCCTGAAGACGATTTTATGGACAGCCGAAAAATCCTTTTGATGAACAACGATTTGAAAATGGGATTGGCAAAGCCGAGAAAATCGATGGATTACTTCTACAAAAATGCAGAATGTGATGAACTCTTATATGTTCATCAGGGAACAGGAATTTTAAAAACATTTGTTGGAGATCTTGAATTCGTTACCGGAGATTATCTTATTATTCCGAGAGGAACAATCTATCAGGTAGAGCTTACGTCTGATGATACGGTATTTTTTGTATTGGAAAGCCACTCTCCTATCTATACTCCAAAAAGATACAGAAATGAATTTGGACAGCTTCTGGAACACTCTCCATTCTGCGAAAGAGATATGATTGCTCCCACTTTTAAAGAGCCTGTTGATGAAAAAGGAGAATTCCTGATCAAAGTAAAAAAAGAAAACCAGATTACTGATTTCATCTATGCTACGCATCCGTTTGATGTGGTAGGCTGGGACGGATATTTTTATCCTTATAAATTCAATATTAAAAACTTTGAGCCGATTACCGGAAGAATTCACCAGCCGCCACCGGTTCACCAGAATTTCGAAGGACACAATTTCGTAGTATGCTCGTTCTGTGCAAGAATGTATGATTACCATCCACAGGCTATTCCTGCACCATACAATCATTCCAATATTGATTCTGATGAGGTTTTATTCTATACAGAAGGTGATTTCATGAGCCGTAATCATATTGACCTGATGGACTTCACCCTTCACCCGGGAGGGATTGTACACGGGCCTCACCCAGGTGCGATGGAAAGAAGTATCGGTAAAAAATTCACGGAAGAATATGCGGTAATGGTAGATCCTTTCCGTCCTTTGAAAATCACAGAAGAAGCTTTAAAAGTGGAAGATCCATCTTATAAAACTTCATGGCTGGAATAAAACAGTACTCATCTTTTTCTCATTTAAAAAAGTATTACTGAATACATACAAAAGACGCTTTAAATCCTTTATTTAAAGCGTCTTTTTTTGTAAATTTGTAAGGTATGGTTAACATATTTTAACCATCATTATTTTTCATGACGCATCCTAAGTAATGGTGGTTTAAAACAAAATCAATATTACATGTTAGAAAGAATCAGATTAGAAAGTTTACACCAAAAGGTAACAACAGCCGAAAACGCTGTAAAAATCATTAAAGACGGTATGACCATCGGGTCCAGCGGCTTTACAAAAGCAGGTGACAGCAAAGCTATTTTGCCGGCACTTGCTGAAAGAGGAAAAACGGAAGACCTAAAAGTCACTTTGATGACCGGAGCTTCACTGGGGCACGGTACCGACGGAAAGTTGGCAGAAGCCAATGTGCTGAAGAAAAGAATGCCATTTCAGGTAGACCCTATCTTAAGAAACAAAATCAATAACGGTGAAATTCTCTTCATAGACCAGCATTTAAGCGAAAGTGCCGAGCTTCTTCACACCAAAAACCTTCAGAGCATTGACGTGGCGATCATCGAAGCTGCTTATATTGAAAGAGACGGAAGCATTGTTCCTACAACCTCTGTGGGGAATTCAGTAACCTTCGCCGCTTTGGCTAAAAAAGTGATTATCGAAATCAACACAGAAGTTCCTGAAGAAGTCTATGGAATCCATGACATCTACCAGGCTGAAGATTATCCTTACAGAAACGTTATCCCTATTGTAGCGCCATGGAACAAAATCGGAAGAAAAAGTATTCCTGTTGATCCTGAGAAAATTGAAGCCATTGTTTTTACCAATCGTAAAGACAGCCCGGCAGATATTGCAGAGCCCGACGAAAAGACCACAGCCATTGCCAAGCATCTTCTTGCATTCTTTGAAAATGAAGTTCTTTTAGGACGCCTTACAGACAGATTACTTCCCCTTCAGGCAGGTATCGGTAAAGTAGCCAATGCAGTTCTTACAGGATTTAAGGACAGTAATTTTTATGACCTTACCATGTTTTCCGAGGTGCTTCAGGACAGTACATTCGATCTGATAGATTCCGGTAAACTGAGTTTTGCTTCGGCATCATCCATTACCGTTTCTCAGGAATGCTATGAAAGAGTCTTAGGAAATCTTTCAAAATATAAAGACAAATTTGTGTTAAGACCTCAGAATATTTCCAATACTCCGGGACTGATCAGAAGATTAGGAGTCATTGCTATCAATACCGCTATCGAATTTGATATCTATGGAAATGTAAATTCTACCCACATCGGAGGAACAAAAATCATGAATGGAATTGGAGGTTCAGGAGACTTTGCGAGGAATGCTTACTTAAGTATTTTCGTTACTCAGGCCGCTTCAAAAGGCAACAATATTTCTCACGTCCTTCCAATGGTTTCTCATACGGATCATACAGAACATGATGTTGATATTCTGGTAACAGATATCGGGTTGGCAGACTTAAGAGGATTGGCACCAAGAGAAAGAGCACAGAAGATTATTGACAATTGTGTTCACCCTGATTATAAAGAAGAATTACAATCTTACTTTGACAGAGCTTGCGAAAAAGGAGGTCACACCCCTCATTTATTACAAGAAGCATTCAGCTGGCATTTAAGATTCTCCGAAACAGGAAGTATGAAACAAAAGACAACAGTTGAAATTTCCAAGTAATCTGGGATTCGATTTAAGCAAAGTTTAAAAATAATTGACCGTCATTTAATTTTCTCAAATTGAATGACGGTTTTTTTGAAGGAACCATTACTTTAAAATAAATCCATATATATCGAAATTAATTTTTAAATTTAAAAGATTTAAAAAGCGTAATCCGAAAAGCTATATGAGTAGGAAAAACTAATACCATAAATTATTTATGAAAAATCTAAAAAAAATGAAGAGAAACGAGTTAAAAAATGTAAAAGGAGGAGATAATCCGACACGCGTTGTTTGTGTTCAACTTATGAATCAATTTGTAGAAGCGTTTCCCGAAGATTTTTGCTATAATCCACAAAATTCGAGTCATACGGTATGCGTATGTAAAAGACTTTATGGTCTATAAAAAAAAATTATTATAATTAACCTGAGCGTAATATCAGCAAAGTTTAAAAATAATTGACCGTCATTTACTTTATTAAGTTGAATGACGGTTTTTTCTTGGAAGAAACAATCTGCGATCAGACTTCTCAAAATATTAGCCATAAAATTGTTTATACATCTGTGTTGGTATCCTCTACTTAACAGAGATTTTTCCAAACTCAGGTTCATTAAGAATCTTACAACAACACAAAAAAATAAAGAACTGAATACCAATATATTTAGTTCTTTATTTTTAGATTTATCCAAGTCTACTCCACATGACAAAAGTCTTTCTATTATAGGTAAGATATTTGAAATCGGTGTTATTATAAATATTATCTTTGAAAGAAAAGAGGTATTTTATGAAGTAAAAAATACCATGAACACCCTAATAAAAAGATAAAATATGAATAATTACATCAGCGCAGAAGAAGCAATATATACCATAAAAAGCGGAAACCGTGTATTTTTCCATGGCAGCGCGTGCACCCCCAATTACCTGATTGATGAACTGGCACGACAGTCTAATCGATTGCAAAATGTGGAAATGGTGTCCATTACCCAGCAGGGGAATGTGGAAATTGCAAAACCGGAATACAAAGACAGTTTTTTTATCAATTCTTTATTTGTTTCCACTCCTGTGCGGGATGCAGTAAATTCTGACAGAGGAGACTTTGTGCCTGTTTTTCTAAGTGAAATTCCTATTTTATTCAGAAAAAATATCCTTCCTCTGGATGTAGCAATTGTTACCGTTTCTCCTCCGGACAGACATGGTTTCTGTACGTTGGGAACTTCTGTAGATATTGCAAGGGCAGCGGTGGATACGGCAAAAATCATTGTTGCTATTGTCAACCCAAGAATGCCAAGAACCCACGGAGACGGTATGATCCACATCAGCAGAATCCATAAACTGGTCTGGCATGAAGAGGAACTTCCAACAGTAGATTATGGCTCAAAAGTGGGGCCCGAAGAAATGCTTGTCGGAAAAAATGTAGCCGAACTTATTGAAGACAGATCTACCCTTCAGATGGGTATCGGGACAATTCCTGATGCCGTTTTGAAATGCCTTACCAACCATAAAGACCTGGGAGTTCATACTGAAATGCTGAGCGATGGTGTTATAGACCTGATTCAGGATGATGTGATCAACAACAAATACAAAGGATACAACGATAATAAAACCATTACAAGCTTCTGCTTCGGGACCAGAAAACTATACGATTATGTAGATGACAATACCGTATTTGCCTTCAGAGATGTGAGCGAAGTAAACTTCCCGATCAACATCATGAGAAACAAAAAAATGGTAGCCATCAATTCTGCAATTGAAATAGACCTTACAGGACAGGTATGTGCAGACTCTATCGGAACAATGCAATACAGTGGAATCGGAGGACAAATGGACTTTATGCGCGGTGCGGCACTAAGTGATGACGGAAAACCCATTATTGCCATTACCGCAAGAACAAAAAAAGGAATCTCCAGAATCGTTCCTTTTCTTAAACAGGGAGCTGGTGTGGTAACAACAAGGGGACATATCCATTACGTCGTTACTGAATACGGAACAGCCTACCTGTATGGAAAAAACCTTCGCCAGAGAGCACAGGAACTTATCAGCATTGCTCATCCGGATGACAGAGAAATGCTGGAGCGTGCCGCTTTCGAAAGATTTAAACACTGATAATCAAATGATAGGGGATTCCAAATTATTTTTTATATGAAATCTTAAAACATATTTTGAACTCATCTCTATAGAATCATAAAAAAGCGCTAATCTTTTGGCAGTATTTTTGATAAAACTCATTCAAAAACAAGCAAATTGAAAACTATATATAATTCGATACGGGAAGAAGTGATAAGGCATTCCAAGGTAAGGAATTCTGTTTTGGGGAATGTGAATGAATGGAAGAGAAGCCATTATATTATTCTTTCCGAAAT
>JASLCD010000077.1 GCA_030146295.1 Chryseobacterium sp. | reverse complement strand
TGGGGAGATTTCCGCGAGCAATTGCGGAAACTCTAATTCGTCTAAATCTTCTTTATCTATATACACACTGCAAATTTAGTGAGAATTTTGATTATTACGTATATCCGAGAGATTTACAGAATAAATTAACTTTAAATCTGATCTTTTTTTTGAACTTTGAAGAGTATGAAAATTTAAAGATGCAGTAAGAAAATATGCGATTTTAGATGATAGAGCTTTGAGATTCGCTGGCGGGCCTTTTCATTTCTTTAAAATTCCTGATGGGGTTCAATTAAACCACCTGTCTGATTGAAAAAAAACAGAATCATTCTTTTTAAAAAGGAAAAAGTTTGAATATATAATGGGTAAGGCTTATATTTATTGAACAATAACTACAACCATGAAAAATTTACTGCTTGCTCTTCTTTTGGCAGGTATTCAGGCAAATCTGGATGAAGATAAAAGCAGGTTTTCAGCAACCTTAGCACTACGAGATCACTGAAATAGCTGCAGTGTACAAGGAAATTTACAACTATTAATCCAAATCTGAACAATGAAACTTGAAACCTCAAGGTTGATCTTAAATGGTATCAATGAAAGCCACACCGAAGATATTTTAAAAATTCGAAGCAACCCGTATGTTAATAAATTTGTAAAAAGGATTTCACCGAAAACAAATTATGATGCCCTTCAGTTTATTTTAACCATTAAAGAAAGAACTAAAAACAATCAAACAGTCTATTGGGGAATTTCTTTAAAAGATCGGCCCAGTCTTATCGGAACGATTTGTCTCTGGAATTTTTCTGAAGACCGGAAAACAGCGGAAGTTGGCTATGAATTGTTACCTGAATATCACAGACAGGGATTGATGTCTGAGGCTTTGAAAGCAGTTTTGGATTACGGATTTAATGAGCTGCAATTACACGAAATTTTAGCGATGACCAGTAAATTTAATGAAAATTCAAAAGGTCTTCTGTTAAAGCATCATTTTATTTTGGAAGAAGGAAGGGAAGATGAGGGGTTTCCGGATAACGTTATTTTTAGTATCAAGAATACTTCTGGTAATGGCGAATAGGAAATTCAGCAGGTTTTTTTATCTTTATCACTGATTGAAATTATATATGAAAAATGAAATAAAATCTTTAACAGGGCTTAGAGGAGTTGTTGCATTATGGGTAGTCTTTTTTCATTTTAGTTTCTTTAGAAATGAATTCATTCAGGATATCGTAGGAAAAGGATATGTGGCAGTAGATATTTTTTTTGTATTAAGTGCCTTTTTATTAACCATTTCTTATTCCGGGAAATTTAAAGAGTTGAATTATAAAGCGATAGAGGTTTTTTATAAAAAAAGAATCAATAGGATTTATCCTGTATACATCGTGTCAGTCGTTTTTCTTGTATTGTTTTTAGAGAAAAGTTCCATCAGCGGAATCTTGATCAACGCCACATTATTACAATGTTTTTTTAATCCTAATTATCTGCTGAATATTGTCTATTGGTCTCTTAGCACAGAATGGGTTTGCTATTTGATATTCCCTTTTATCTTATGGCTGGTCCTGCATTATAAAATACGCAGCGAAGTTTTAATTCTTGCCAGTTTGGTTTTAAGGTTTATGCTTCCCTATCTTCCCCATAACTTGTATATAGGTTCTGAAATCCCATTAAAGGAAGGGGAGTCACCATTTTATCTAGATATTCCTTACGGTCTTAATTCTCTTCTTAGAACAGTTTCATCTTATTTTCTTGGAATCGGGGCTGCTCTTTTGCCACGAACTAAAATGAAAAAAGAGAATTTCATTATTTATATCATTCTCGTATTGTTTGTATCGATGTTGTTTTTTGTAAAGGGATTATTGTTTATTCCTCTATTATCAGCATTCATGATAAAATATCTGTACGAAGGAAAGCAAAACTATCTGAAAGCATTTTTAGAAACCAGAGCGGTGTATTTTCTAGGAAATATCTCTTATTCGTTATATATCATCCATTATATTGTGAAGAAGCAGAATTTTGTTATTATACACTCTTATCATCTTAATAATCTGTTATTAATATCTTTTTCGTTATTGCTGTCCTACTTTTCGTATATGCTGATCGAAAGAAAAGTGAAGATATTTAAAGTATAAGGTATGCTCTTATTTTAATATTATTATTTTTGCAGTATGACGTGGACAGAAATTTTAGCCCCTATAAAGAGTACAGAATACTTTACAACCCTTTGGGAGAAAGTAAAGAACGAATATGCAACAACTAAAGTTTTTCCACCGAAAAATCAGATTTTCAGAGCGTTGGAACTGACTGCTTTTGAGGATGTTGAAGTTGTTATTATTGGTCAGGATCCTTATCATAATGATTTTCAGGCTAATGGTTTGTGTTTTTCTGTTTCTGAACAGGTTCCGGCACCGCCATCACTTAAGAATATTTTTATTGAGTTGAAAGATGATGTAGGAGTTGTAAGAAATTCCAAAGAATTGGATGATTGGGGAAGACAAGGTGTTTTGATGCTGAATGCAACATTAACGGTTCGAGCTCATTCACCCAATTCCCATAAAGATCTGGGTTGGGAAAAATTTACCAACTTTATCATTAAAGAAATTTCAGATAAAAAAGAGAATGTAGTATTTGTTTTATGGGGCGCTTTTGCACAAAAAAAAGCCGAACTCATAGATCCGGCTAAGCATTTTATTCTGAAATCGGCACACCCTTCACCATTTTCGGTGTACAGAGGTTTTTTTGGAAGCAAACCTTTCTCAAAAATTAATGAGTATCTTGTTTCCAAAGGGAAAAAGCCTATTTCGTGGTAGAATCTGTGGACTGATCTGCCTTTTTTATGGTAATTCCGATTTTATATTTTCCGGCTAATGCTTTTGCTCCGTCCTGTTGTTTAGGATAGGGCGCAATATCCTGTAGAGTAATAGTATACCCGTTGAATTCTGCCGACTGGTGATAATTTCTTCCGGGATAATCTATGCTGGCAAGATTCAGAATCATCGGTCGGGTAGAGGTTCCCATTACTTCTACCTGAGCAAGAGCAGCTCCGGCCCAGATACAATTGACCCCTTCAGGACAGCGGCTGTCTTCAGAAACACCCTTGAATGTCACATTCATCTGGTATTCTTTTAAAAATCTGTTCTCACCTTCATTAAGGTACAGAACACCATCTTTCTGATCATTAGAATTTGTAGCTTTTGTATTGGTTTGCATTTCAGAAGCTTTTGTGTTGATCTTCGATTTCTTTTGGGCATCGCATCCTGTTAATGCAAAAATTCCCAGACTGAGGATGATAACTTTATGGAACATAGTTTCTTATATTTTAATTAAATAACATTAAGCATATTAAGAAGTACTACCAAAAACATTGCCACTCCCACCACAAAACTAAATCCGGTTCCATAAATAAATCCAATCAATGCTCCTTTGGTAGAACGCCACGCCTTATTCATATCCTTGCTGTCGTGAAGAAGTTCCCCGATGAATACTCCGGCAAACATTCCTATCAGGAAGCCCAAAGGAATTGGAATAAATATTCCAACAATAGTTCCTACTACAGACCCGATACTTCCCCAGCGTGTGCCGCCGTATTTTCTGTTGGTTTTTGCCGGAATCACATAGCTTAGTACTATAGAAGCTGCTGTAAGAATTCCGAATGCCCAGATATAGATCATAGGAAGATCAGCATCTGTTCCGAATTTATAGATCAGAAGCCCGCAAATGCTCAGCAAAAGCCCTGGCAAAACAGGTAGGAAAGTTCCCAATATCCCTACAAAGAGTAGGATAAGACAGAAGATATTGATAATTGTTGTGTCCATTCTTTAAAAATATACATGCAATATAAAAAAAGTGACCTTATAAAAGGCCACCTTGAGAACGAGTTATAAAATTTTATTACAAATTTAAGATTACGTATTCCAGAATCGGACCTGCTTTACCGATATTTCCGCTTGCATGGTTGTGGAATGTAGTGTAATAGATATTTCCGCTGCTGGTAGTTCCTGTACATGATCCTACATAATCACCATGTGCCTGGTGAGCATTCCATGCATTCTGATTAATGGTAATGGTAATATTGTTACCATTTGCCGTATGATGGCAGATCGTCATATGGTTATTATTTAGAGATGTTCCTACCGTGATCTTAGGAGCTGTTTTATCCACATACTTATTGGTTCTTATCATCAGAGGTTCATTATCTTTCTGTACCAATACTTCCCAGAATGAAGGATCATAATGCTGAATCTTTTGCCACAAGGACATATCATACTGAATATCTAATGTATTAAACCCTAATGCTGAAGCCATAGCGGTATTGGAGACACTACAGTTGTTATACATCGCAGCATTTCCACTGGTATTAAAACAGATTTTTGTGAAATCCAGAAAACCACCGGTGATACCGCAGTATGGGGCGTTTTTATCTCCACCTACTAGATATGCGGCTGCCCAGTCTGAGCTGTAAATGCTTCCGCCATTTGTGATAAAAGTAGAGAGATTATTGTAAATAGAAACATCATTACCCGGGTTGTTGGTTCCTGCCTGTGTCGGATTACGCGAACCACAATTCAGGAAAATAATATCATACTGAGAAATAGTGTTGAAATTTTTTAAATCATTATAGCTGATTTCTGTTGCTGTATAGCCAAGACTTGTAATAATAGCTTCTATTTCGTCATAGCTGCCTTCCACATAAGCGATTTTTGCAATCTGGTTCAGTTTTGAATCTTTGGTGGGTACAGTGGTTGTTTCATCCTTTTTAACGGTAACAGGAACTTCAGTTCTGAAATTTAAGCCGTTACCGGTCTGAATGTGAAGCGTGGTATTTCCTTCAGGTGCAGTAAGACTGAAGGTACCATCAGCATTGGAATAGGTATGGTAAACCTGATTTTTACTGTCAACAGTGAATACAATAGCACCACCGATTGGTTTTGTTCCGTTTTTAGCAAATACTTTGCCTTCTATCGTTCCGGTTGGTAACGCTTTAGGGTTTTCAGGATTGATGGAGTCATCACCGCCTTTACAGTTTACTAACAGCACAAGGCTGCATAGCATGATGAACAAGTAATTTTGTCTCATATTTAATTGATTTTGATGGGTTTAGTTTTAATCAAATTTAATAAATATTTGATATTTAAACATAAAAAATGCAATTATTTTTAATAATATTTATTTTAATATGATATTTGTAGGTTATTTTTCATGCATAATCACTGATTGTGGAAGATTTGATATTTTATATCTTGATTCAAAAAATATTTTTATCAAATATCTTCTGATGAATACTTTTTGGGATGAAAATTGATTGTGAATAGTAAAATCATGATTCTTAATTTCATAAATTTGCTGTAAT
>JASLCD010000074.1 GCA_030146295.1 Chryseobacterium sp. | reverse complement strand
AATGGTACTTGCGAAATTGCTTTTGACATATTACGTTTTATTATTTTATTAAATTAAATAAGATGTGTATACAAATTTACGATAATTATAAGGAAAGAAAAAAATACCATCTGTTTTTATGAAATAAAGCTTGTTGTTAAATAATCATTAATAAATAAAGGTTTTTTAACATGTCATATTGAGAATAACGGATGTATTTGTTCGATCTTTTAAATAGAAAGAAAAAACGGGGAGCATCATCATAATTATAGGAATAGGGACAATAAAATATTTGTCCTAGTTAATGAATAAAGCTTAAGTGTTGTAAATAAGTGGGTTATGTTTAAATGTTAAAATTATATAAAATTGCATTTGTTGCGATTTTGAACATTTTAAATAAATTTTTTGATAGCCCCGCCTTTAAGATTGTTCTAATTTTACATCATTATTAACAGGTATGAAAAAAAGAGTCTTATTTTTCTCTTTTCTGATATTTTTCTCAGCATTGTGTGCAGGTCTTTTTGCGCATAAAGGGAAAACTCAACCATACTCTGATATCCTTTCAAAAATTCATCTCCTTCAGCAGAAATCCGATCAGCAGACCCAGCCTGAAATGTATAGTTTTTCGGATGTGCAGGATGTACAGGATTCCAATGACTGGGAGAAAGTAAAATTTGATTACTCAATACTTGCACAGCAGTGGTTACACTATTTCTTCGCAGGTTATTCTCACAATACACGGGTTGCGGCCGTTCAAAACCGTATTTATATTACAGCACCAAGATACATTCTGTATCATTGCCTGCAGATAGCGGGCTGCTAATCCCTTTTCAAAATTTTTAATGATCCGTTATGGTGTGTATTCATGTAAATACAGATCCGTAACAATCATTCCCCTTTACACTTGTGAATATATCTATTTGCCTTTACAGAGAGGTGAACAGGATATTGTTTGTCCAATTTTTAAATAAAAATACTATGCACTTAACACCGAGAGAAACGGAGAAGCTTATGCTATTTCTGGCAGGCGAACTCGCTCTAAAAAGAAAGGCAAGAGGCCTTAAATTAAACTATCCGGAATCAATAGCACTGATCAGTCATTTTTTGCTTGAAGGAGCAAGAGATGGAAAAAAAGTAGCTGAACTGATGCAGGAAGGAGCAAACCTTCTTACCAAAGAAGATGTGATGCCTGGCGTTTCGGAAATGATCCATGATGTTCAGATTGAAGCAACTTTCCCGGATGGGACAAAGTTGGTAACCGTACACAATCCAATCCGTTAATACCCATTGATATGATACCAGGAGAAATTTTTGTAAAAGAAGGCACCATTATCTGCAATGAAGGCAGAGAAACTGTGAAAATAAAAGTAACCAACACAGGAGACCGCCCTATTCAGGTAGGTTCACACTTCCACTTTTTTGAAGTAAATAAGGCAATGAGCTTTGACCGTGAAAAAGCGTTCGGAAAGAGACTGAATATTGTAGCAAGTACAGCAGTACGTTTCGAACCGGGAGAAGAAAAGGAAGTGGAACTGGTAGAAATAGGAGGAACCAAAAAAGCAATGGGCTTCAACAATCTTGTTGACGGACAGGTAGATTCTGAAGAACAGAAAAAAGCAAGCCTTGCAAAAGTTGAAGAGTTAAACTTTAAAAATCACTAAGATGAGCTTACACGTAGACAGAAAACAATACGCCAATATATTAGGACCTACAGCCGGAGATAAAATCAGACTGGGAGACACTGAAATTATTATTGAGATCGAAAAAGATTTCACCCATTACGGAGACGAAGCCGTTTTCGGAGGAGGAAAAACCGTACGTGACGGGATGGGACAGAACGTTACAGCCAAAAGAGACGAAGGTGTTTTGGACCTTTGTATCACAGGAGCCGTAATCATTGACCACTGGGGAATTGTAAAAGGTGATATCGGAATCAAAGACGGAAAGATCGTCGGAATCGGAAAAGCAGGTAACCCTGATACAATGGATGGTGTATCTCCTAATATGATCATAGGAGCTTCTACCGAAGTTCACGGCGGCAAAGGATATATCGTAACAGCCGGAGGTATCGATACCCACATTCACTACATCTGTCCCCAACAGATTGAAACCTCTTTATACAGCGGAATCACAACAATGATTGGTGGAGGTACGGGTCCGAACGACGGAACCAATGCAACAACCGTTACTCCGGGAAGATTCAATATGCAGAAAATGCTTGAAGCTGCTGAAGAATATCCAATGAACCTTGGTTTCTTCGGAAAAGGGAACTGCTCAGCAGAAGAACCTATCGAAGAGCAGGTAGAGGCAGGTGCTTTAGGAGTTAAAATCCATGAAGACTGGGGAGCAACTCCTGCAACCATTGATGCGGCATTGAAAGTAGCGGATAAGTATGACGTTCAGGTGGCGATTCACACAGATACCTTGAATGAAGGAGGGTTTCTTGAAGATACCATGAGAGCGATCAACGGAAGAGTAATCCATACATTCCACACAGAAGGAGCAGGTGGAGGTCACGCACCGGATATTATCAAAGCAGCAATGTATCCAAATGTATTGCCGGCTTCTACAAATCCTACACGTCCTTATACTGTCAATACGATCGATGAGCACCTGGATATGCTGATGGTTTGTCACCACCTGAGCAAAAACATTCCTGAAGATGTAGCGTTCGCAGATTCCCGTATCCGTCCTGAGACTATTGCAGCAGAAGATATTCTTCATGACATGGGAGTTTTCAGTATTATGAGTTCAGATTCTCAGGCGATGGGAAGACCCGGAGAAGTGATCACAAGAACATGGCAGACAGCAAGTAAAATGAAGGAACAGAGAGGAGACCTTGCTGAAGATCAGGATAGTGGAAACGACAACTACCGTGCTAAAAGATATGTGGCTAAATATACCATCAATCCAGCTATTGCGCACGGTATTTCAGAATATGTGGGATCTCTCGAAGAAGGAAAATTAGCAGATTTGGTGATCTGGAAGCCTGCATTATTCGGAGTAAAACCTGAAATGATCGTAAAAGGAGGATTTGTGATTGCTGCTAAAATGGGAGATCCGAATGCATCCATTCCAACACCTCAGCCGATTATTTACAGAAATATGTTCGGAGCGCACGGAAAAGCTAAGTTTGGTACCTGTGCGAACTTTGTTTCTCAGGTTTCTATCGACAACGGAACAATTGCTTCTTACAAATTGGAGAAAATGATTCTTCCGGTGAAAAACTGTAGAAATATTTCCAAAAAAGACCTTATCCATAATGATAAGACACCTTTAATTGAAGTGAATCCTGAAAACTATAAAGTAACTGTAGATGGTGAATACATCACTTGTGAACCGGCAGAAACACTTCCTTTAACACAGCTGTATTATTTGTTCTAAGATCAATTTAAACAATGACAGGTACAAACCTTATAGGTTTTAAAAACCTATAAGGTTTAATCAAAGTTTATCCAATTCAATGTAAAACAATTATAGAACCAAGCTTAGAATGAAATATTTAAATAAAACAGTTTTTCCTCTTGTCATAGCTGGTATGTCTATGCTTTCAGGGAATCTGAGCGCTCAATTTCTGGGTGGACACAGGCTTAAAAGTGATGAAGACGGACCAAAAGGACAGTTTATGGTCTACGGTTCATTAGACTATTCAAAAATTACAACACCATCCAGCAGCAGCAGTACAGTATCAAGTGCACCGCTTGGGGTAGGATACTTTATCAATAACAACGACCTTATCGGAGTCAATTATGCGTACTCACAGAATACAGTGGATCACAATGTAGTCTATAAGCAAAATGAAGCGGGTATCTGGTATAGCCCTTCCGTGATGCTTGGAAAGTATTTTGTATTGATCGGGCAGGTGGATGCTCATTATGTCTGGGGACAGCAACTGTCAACAGCAGCTGAAGCAATGCAGAACTTTAACGGTTTCCGTCTTCGTGCCTATCCTTTGATTGGTATTGTATTAGGTGGTGGCTGGGCTCTGAAATTCAAATTTGCAGAACTTTCAATGCTTCAGACCAAAACGAAAGAAGAAGGATGGACGAAGAGTTATGTAGCAGGAATCAGTGGTTCAACGTTCGGAGTAGGTATTTCCAAAAACTTAGACTTTAGAAAAAAATCCAAAAATGATAATTAATCAAATCATAGGCAATCTCTCTGAAAATCCTACAGGTAAAACCATAGATTATCTTGATCTTGAATGGTTTGAAACTACCAAAAGAATCCAGCGGAAAAGAACCCGACAGGGAATTGATGTAGCCATCAAGTTTCTCAGAGAAGGGCAGCGTTTGCGTGAAGGGGATATTCTTTTTGAGGATGCCGAAAAAATAATCGCAATCAATGTTCTGGAAACGGAAGCCATTGTGATGTCACCTGCTTCACTTCTGGAAATGGGTACCGTATGCTATGAAATCGGAAACAAACATATTCCGCTTTTTATTCAGAATGATAAAGTATTGCTTCCTTTTGAAATGCCCATGTTCAGATGGCTGGAGGCAAGCGGTTTCAAACCCGAGAAACAATCGGTGAAGCTCCTGAATCTTCTGAAATCCAATGTGGAACCTCACGGACATGGAAGTCTGGGATCTACAATTTTTACAAAAATACTAAAAATGGCCGCTCCGAAAGATGAATAATATGAACATAAACTTTCTTTCAGGACTGCTTCATCTTGCAGATCCTACACTTCCTATCGGAGGCTACACCCATTCCAACGGACTGGAAACCTATGTGCAGGAAAGGATTGTACATAATTTGGAAACAGCAAAAGAATTTGTACAGAATATGCTGCAGTACAACCTTAAATTCAATGACGGAGCATTTGTAAAACTGGCTTATGAAGCAGCAGAAAAGGGAGATTTGCAAGCATTGTTACTTCTTGATAATGAGTGCAACGCGATAAAATGCCCCAGAGAAATACGCCAGGCCAGTCAGAAATTAGGTCTTAGACTGATCAAGATCTTCAAAAGAAGAGAAAGTTTCCGTTTTATGGAAGCTTTTGAAAAAGCAGTTCAGAATAAAGAAGCCAATTCCCACTACTGTATTGTATTTGGAGTGTATGCTTACCTGATGAAAATTCCTTTATACGAAGCCCTCTTAGGATTCTATTATACTTCGGTTGCAGGAATGATTACCAATGCTGTAAAGCTTGTCCCTCTTGGGCAGCTTGATGGGCAGGATATCCTGTTTTTACTTTATCCTGTAATGGAAAAAACGGTCTGGGAAACTATAGAACTGGACAGAGATATGGTGGGACTTTGTAATACCGCTTTTGATATCAGATGTATGCAGCATGAGAGACTGTATTCAAGGCTTTATATGTCTTAAAACATAAAAGAGCCAATTGGCGAATTGCCCTCTGCTCTGAGGGAAACGCCTTTGTGATTGTAAAATATTCAAGGTAAAAAAACGTAGGGCCCATAGGCGTTAAAAAACAATTAAAATTTTAGAAAAAATGGAAAACAGAAAATATATAAAAGTAGGAGTAGCAGGACCTGTAGGGTCAGGAAAAACTGCATTACTGGAACGTTTAAGCAGAAAATTATTCGGGACTT
>JASLCD010000043.1 GCA_030146295.1 Chryseobacterium sp. | reverse complement strand
TTTGGTAGAACGTAGCACCTTCTTTGCTTGCGCAAAGGGTTGCTAAGGTTTCATAGGGTCTAATCCCTCAACCTTTCTTGATAACATTTTCAATATTTAAATGAACGAATGGTGCAAAGGTAGTTCTTTTCTTTTAATTTCAAAAAAAAATTATTTTAATATTTAAAAAAGCCCTTAAATACAAGTATTTCAAGACCATATTAATAATTGTTCAGATGAAAAAAATTGGAATTACTTCTCAAAAAAACTAACTTCGTATGGAAAAATGATGAGATATGACCGCCGAAAAAGATAGATTACAAGATACCAAATGGAAAAACTGGGGACCTTATGTAAGCAACCGGCAGTGGGGAAATGTACGTGAGGATTACAGTACAAACGGGAATGCCTGGGATTTCACCAATCATAATAACGCGGAAAGTTATGCTTACCGCTGGGGTGAGGAAGGCATCGCTGGAATTTCTGATGTAAAACAGTTGTTTTGTTTTGCTTTTTCCTTTTGGAACAGGAAGGATAAAATGGTAAAAGAGCGGTTCTTCGGATTGAGCAACCCTCAGGGCAATCATGGGGAAGACATCAAAGAGATCTTTTATTATCTGGATAATACACCTACTCATAGCTATATGAAAATGGTCTATAAGTATCCGATCAATGAGTTTCCTTATGATGAGCTTCTTGCTGAAAACGGAAGACGCAGCAAAAAGGAACCGGAATACGAGATTTTTGATACCGGCATTTTTGATAACGATGAATATTTTGATATTTTCATCGAGTACTGTAAAGCCGACCACAACGATATTCTGACCAGAGTTACGGTCTGTAACCGAAGTCAGCGTGATGCACCCATTGTAGTGGCACCTACTGCCTGGTTCAGAAACAATTGGAAATGGGGTTACAATACCTATAAGGCAATAATGAATACTTCTCAGGATGGAAGTATCACTATTGGGCACGACAGCATTTCGATCAAAAAATTCTATTCCCGAAATTCAAATGCACAAAGTGTCTTTTGTGATAATGAAACCAATACGTCCAAGCTTTACGGGACTCCCAGAACAGAGAATACGTATTTCAAAAATGGCATCAATGATTTCATTATTCATCAGGGAGACACTGTAAACCCTGAAAAAAGAGGGACAAAAGCAGCTTTTCTGATCGATGAAGTTGTAGGTGCAGGAGAATCCAAAGTTTTTGAATTCAGATTATGTCCTGATGAAAAGGATGAGCCTTTCGAAAATTTTGATAATATTTTTGAGACCCGACAGGCTGAAGCTGAAGAGTTTTATAATGATATACAGAATGATACCGTCAATGAAGACGAGAGAAATGTTCAGAGACAGGCTTTCGCAGGACTTCTATGGAATAAACAATTCTATCACTACAATATCGGAAAATGGCTGAAAGGGGATCCGAACTTTGAAGCTCCGAGAAATTTCAACGAATATGTAAGAAATACAGAATGGAATCATCTCCATAATAAAGATATTATTTCTATGCCCGATAAATGGGAATACCCATGGTATGCTACCTGGGATCTGGCATTTCACTGTGTTCCTTTTTCGATCATTGATGCTGAGTTTGCCAAGGGGCAGCTTTTATTGCTTACCAAAGAATGGTATATGCATCCCAACGGGCAGCTTCCTGCCTATGAATGGAATATGAGCGATGTGAATCCGCCTGTACATGCGTGGTCCTGCTTCCGTGTTTTCAAAATTGATGAAAAAACTAATGGAAAGCCGGATTTATTATTCTTAGAAAAAGTATTCCAGAAACTGCTTCTTAATTTCACCTGGTGGGTGAACAGAAAGGATAAAAACGGGAAAAACATCTTTGGTGGAGGGTTTCTTGGTCTCGATAATATCGGAGCTTTTGACCGGAATATGGAATTAAAGGACGGCCAGCATCTTGAACAGGCAGACGGAACAAGCTGGATGGCCATGTATGCACTGAACATGATGCGTATTGCAATGGAGCTTGCCCAATATTATCAGGTATATGAAGATATGGCGATCAAGTTTTTTGAGCATTATCTTTATATCGCTGAAGCGATGGAAAATCTGGGCGAAGGGACCAAAGGGCTTTGGAATGAAGAAGATGGATTCTTCTATGATGTACTACAACTTGGAAACGGAGACAGTGTTTCTTTAAAATTAAGAAGTATTGTCGGCTTGATTCCTATGTTTGCTGTTGAGATTGTAGACCACCGCTTATTGGAAAAGATGCCGAATTTCAGAACCCGAATGGAATGGATCTTAAAGAACAAGCCGGAATTAACCAAACTTGTTTCTCACTGGGACGAGGAAGGACACGGCCGAAAACATCTGATGAGTATCCTCCGCAAAAACAGACTGACAAAAGTTCTGACCAGAATGCTTGATGAAAATGAGTTCCTGAGCTCTTACGGAATACGTGCTATGTCTAAGGTATATGAGGAAAATCCTTTTGTCTTCTCTGTACATGGATCTGAAAATATGGTCTACTATACGCCTGCAGAAAGTGACAGCCGTATGTTTGGCGGAAACAGCAACTGGCGTGGACCGATCTGGTTTCCTATCAACTTTCTGATTGTAGAAAGCCTCCAGCGTTTCCATTATTATTATGGAAACAGTCTGAAAGTGGAACTTCCAACAGGAAGTGGAGACAAAAGAAATCTTGATGAAGTCGCTCAAAATATAAGCAAAAGACTTTGCTCTCTATTTTTAAAGGATGAACATGGACAAAGGGCGTTCAATGGAGGGAATCCAAAATTCAACTATGATGAACATTTCAGAGATTATATTACGTTCTTTGAATATTTTCATGGAGACAACGGCCGTGGTTTAGGTGCTTCCCATCAGACAGGATGGACTGCTACTGTGGCGAAACTGATAAAACCAAGACTGACTTTCTGAACGGAAACTGAATGATCAGCAATGAGTAATGAAAAAGCCGGATAAAACATCCGGCTTTTTCTATTTTTAAATAAGAGATTAAATTTTTTCTCCGTTCACGTAGACTTCGTATCCGATTTCAACATTCGGTTCTAAGGTTTTTGATACAGAGCAGTATTTTTCAAAAGAAAGTTCTGCAGCCTTTAATGCTTTTTTAGGATCAATTTCTCCTTCCAGAAGGAACTTCACTTTAATAGATTTAAAAGGTTTTGCATCCTCTACCTGTACTCTTTCTCCTTCTACTTCTGCCTGAAAGCTTTTGATATCCTGGCGCTGTTTCTTTAAAATAGAAACCACATCAATTCCGCTACAGCCTGCTACTGCCATCAGCACACTTTCCATTGGGGAAACTCCTTTTGCCCCCGGCTGAGAAGTGTTATCCAAAAGAATAGAATTTCCCTGAGCGTTGGTACATTCAAATAAAAAATCGTCGTTTATTCTGTTAAGTGTAATTTTCATTGCTTTTTGCTTATTGCTACTGCAAAGTTATAAAATTCCTCTCGCTTTTATCTCCAGATATTTATTGATAACATCGATATTCAAATTTTCCGGAAGGGTATATACTGTATAAATTCCGTATTTGCGGAGTTCCTGGATGATCAGTTTCTTTTCAAATTCAAATTTTTCAGCAATGATCTCATCATATATTTCCTGCATATTTTCAGGGTTTTTATTGATCAGTGTCTGCAGTTCTGAGTTTTTGAAAAAGACCACTACCAGCAAATGGTTTTTAGCAATTCCCCGAAGATATTTCAACTGTCGGTTGAGCCCGTCAAGTGTTTCAAAGTTTGTAAAAAGCAGAATTAAACTTCTTTGATTGATGGAATATTTTACATCCTGGTACAAACGATTGAAGTCACTTTCAAAGAAATCTGTTTTAATATTATAAAGTGATTCGGAAATTTTTTTCAATTGCCCGGATTTATTATCAGCGGCAATTTTATTCTCAGCTTTTTTAGAAAAGGTCATCATACCGGCTCGATCTCCCTTTCTCAAGATAATATGAGACAATGCCATGGTTGCATTAATGGAATAATCCAGCAAGCTTAGTCCGTTGAAAGGCATTTTCATAGTTCTTCCTTTATCGATCAGCATAAAAATACGCTGCGATTTTTCATCCTGAAACTGGTTGACCATTAAACGGTTTGTTTTGGAGGTCGCTTTCCAGTTGATTGTTCTGATATCATCTCCGGGTACATATTCTTTGATCTGCTCAAATTCCATGGTATGTCCCAGCTTTCTCACCTTTTTAATGCCTCCCAATAAAAATTCACTTTGAATGGCCATCAGCTCGTATTTTCTGAGATGAATAAAGGAAGGATAAGCAGGCAGCATCGCATCCTTCTGGAAAATAAATCTTTTTGAAATCAATCCTAATGGTGAAGATGCATAAATATTCAACCCTCCGAAATGATATTCTCCTCTTTCTTTAGGTTCTAGCGAATATTGGAAAAATGTATTCGCTCCTGAAGCGATCTGCTTTTCGATCAGAAAATCTCTTTTCTGAAACTGGAACGGAATTTCATCAATAATTTTAGTTGCGATGGGAAAGCTGTAATTATTTTTAATATCAATCTTCACAAAGTTCTCATCTCCGTTGGACAATTTTTCTGGCAGAATCCTTTGAACCTGCAATGCATTTTTTTGATTAAAAAGCAACAGATAATCAACCATTGCAGTCAGAAAGCAAATAAGGAGTGCGATATGGGCTACCCACATCAGCACGGGAAAGAAAAATGCCAGGACATACACCACCCCCACTCCGATGAGCGCGAAAAAGAAACGTGTATTGATGTATAAGTTTTTCATTGGTTAGGCGGCAGGTTGCAGATGAAAGGTTTTAGGTGGTCGTTTATTAGCTTTTCCACATTCATTATTATTGTAAAGAATTAATGAGTCCGTTCAACATTTTGGATATTTCTATAATTTCCTGATTTAGTTTTAAATAACCATCTTCATTTAAAAAACCGAGATTTTTTGAAATGATTAATTGTGTTTCTCCCTCTGCACAACTGCCTCTTGCTATTTTTAAAAATTGTAGATAATCAGGTTTACTTCGTCTCGAGTTTCCCTCAGCAATATTAGAGGGGATTGAAACAGCTGCTCTTCTGATTTGTGATACCAATCCGTAGATTTCGGCTTTAGGAAAAGTTTCTGTAATTCTATACATTTCAGTAACAAAATCAATCGATTTCTGCCAAACTAAAAGCTCTTTAAAATTTGCCATATATAATAATTTTGTTACTATGTACGCATTCACTTACTATCAACTGCTACCTGCCACCTATTATCTATTACCTACCTTGGAATTTCTATTCCTTCTAAAATCTGGCGGATAATTTCATCGGCGGTAAGACCTTCCATTTCTCTTTCGGGAGATACGATAACTCTGTGTCTCAAAACTGCGTAGCTTGCTTCTTTAATATCTTCTGGAGTTACAAAATCTCTTCCTCTCAGAGCCGCAAATGCTTTTGATGCCGTAAGAAGTGCCAGAGAAGCTCTTGGGGAAGCTCCCAGATATAAGAATGGGTTTTCTCTCGTATTGATGATAATTTTAGCAATATATTCCATCAGCTGGGCTTCAACAATAATTTCTTTTACCAGATGCTGATAGGTTTTCAATTGTTCAGCTGTAATAACACGGTTTATTCCTTCTGTTTTATCTTCTTTTTTGCTTTCATGCTGATTTTTAATGATCGCAATTTCCTGTTCAAGATTAGGATACCCCACATTGATTTTGAATAAAAAACGGTCGAGCTGAGCTTCCGGAAGTCTGTACGTTCCCTCATGTTCTATAGGGTTTTGGGTCGCTATAACAAGGAAGGGTTCTTCCAATATATACCGTGTACCATCCATCGTGATCTGTCTTTCTTCCATTACTTCAAATAATGCAGACTGCGTTTTTGCCGGTGATCTGTTGATCTCATCAATCAGGATGAAGTTGGAGAAGATAGGTCCTTTCTTAAATTCAAATTCTGAGTTTTTCACATTGAATACGGAAGTTCCCAAAATATCGGAAGGCATAAGATCTGGTGTAAACTGGATTCTGCTGAACCCTACATCAATTGTTTTGGCCAGTAATTTTGCGGTAATTGTTTTGGCTACTCCGGGAACTCCTTCAATCAAAACGTGTCCGTTTGAAAGTAATGCTGCCAAAAGATGTTCAATCATCTTCTCCTGCCCTACGATTACTTTTCCGATCTCAGATTTTACTTTCTCTAAGCTTGCCCGAAGTTCAATCATATCGATTCTCGACTGAAACTGCTCTTCCTGTTTATTAAGATTGATAGAGCTTGGGTTTTCTATATTGGGGTTATCAAAATTTTCCATAATCAAATTTATTTGGTCAGTTCGGCAATGAACAACGATATTCCTTCCAGGGAATTGCCGTTATCAGCATTGAAAAACTGTTACATCATTAGGTTATTATATTGTTCAATTATTTTAATATTTCATCAAGGATTTTATTGATCCTTGTAAGATCTTCCTTCATTACACTGGCGTAAGGGTCCTGAGCTTTTTTGACAAGCGTTATCGCTTCATTGATCATTTCCATGGTTTTACCCGTTTTCAGCTGTAATTTCTTGGCAAATTCTTCATCTAAATTCTGGGTGTCTATCAACAGGTCCATTCTCACTTTGTTCAAAAAATACTGAGCTTTCTTTGCCATCATATCATGAAAATCACCTTCCTGAAGATACAGATTTCCAATACTTTTCACAAAATCCAGAGAGGTATTCCTCAGGGGCTCTGTTACCGGCACTATTCTCTGTTTTCTTTTTGCATTAAAGAAAATGAAAAGAACAAGACCACCCAAAAACACCCACCACGCATACTTTAAAGCTGGATTTGACAATATAAATCTCATGAAGAAACGTGATGTTGAACTTTTGTTTGATACAAACCAAAGGGTTTCTCTATCCGGAAGATACGAAAATACATCCTGTGCATATTGTACGTTCCCAGGTTTCAGAAGATAGTAATTGGTCAGAAAAAGAGGTTCAGTATGAGCATAGATATGCCCTTTCCCAAACTTCACTTTGATAAAGTTTGCCTGATCAGTATTCTTTTTTTCTACAGTTTTTCCAAGGACTTCAACTTTAGGTTTAATAAATGAGAATCCTCTTCCTGAAGGAAATTTATCTAGCTTTATAAAATCATTCTGATATTTTCTGTCGGTAAGTTTCAGTACATTTTCTTCTTCAAAAGAGATTTCGGAATCATAATATCCGATACTGTCTGAAACGTCTTTAGGCATGCGGCTGGCCATCAACAGGGCATCTGAACCTTGAGACACCTGGGTCAGAATTTTATTCCAGGACTCTTTGTCGAGATTATTTTCGATAACGACAATATTGTGAGGATTCTTGTTGTGCTGACTGTAGTATTCATAAGGGATCTGCTCAATCTTTCTCAGATTGTTTTTAAAAAGATTTTTAGCTTCATTATTAAAAACAAACAACCCGAACGGAGACTTTTCATTGATATCAAAATTCTTGCGCCAGTCTGTCGTTTCTTTTTTGTTAACTTCAAGCAATGCCAGAATAATCATCACAACGATGAAAATTACAGCATATGTTTTGAAAGTTTTATTCATGGTTACTATGGTTATGGTTTAAATGCCTGATACTGATTTTTAAATTTCTGGTAGCTCTGTTCTTCAATACTGAACTCTCCATACCAAACATAATCAAAAATATAAGACAGGCTGGAGAATTCATTTTTAAGATGAGGAGCTTTCAACTCTGTGGCATAATCTTTATTGGTCTTTTCCGGATTCCAGCTGATCAGTTTTTTGTCACTCAGTTTTTTAAGAACAAATAAGAAGTGGTAGCGAATTGCCGACCGATAATCTCCCGAATGTTCAAATTTCGCAATACTTTCAGGGAAATTGATTTCATGGATATTTTCATGGAGCTCCTGCACATTGATATCCAGCTTTTTATTCTTTTTACCAAAAATAAAACTCCCATCTTTTCCCATGATATATCTGATGATAAAATAAAGAAGAAAACCTACAAGAATGATAGCAAAAAGACGGATAAGGACTGTTGTAAATTCTGCAGACTTATTCAATGCTGTTTCACCGAAAATTCCCTGTATAATCTGATTGAGCTTCCGCCAAAGTTTTTGAAAGAAAGATTCTCTTGGTTTTGATACCGAGTAGTCAAATTCATTTCCTTTATATCTGGATGGAATATTGTCTTTAAATGTTTTGGGATAGACAGTATTCTCCGAGACCGGATTTTTCATCAGTACAGAATCTGCGCGAAGCATATTTCTGTAATGTCCGGTTGTATATAATGAATCTACCTGATAGTCATCAGTATTATCATCCTGAGCCTGAACAAGCCCCAGAGAGAAAAAAAACAGTATAAAAAAAATAATTTTACTCATTGATACCGATCGTGTCTATTTCTGCAAGTTCTACTTTCTGATGAAGATCTGTTCTGCTGTCATAATACATCAACCCTGCATTCACATACATCAGGTTTGAAAGAAAAAATGAAATCAGCATTGAAACTCCATAGAATACAAAAAAGAAAATCCCCACAGTTCCTGTAAAAGGATTCTGCTCAAAATTCCCGTCTGGTGTAGACGTCAGAAGCGATCCGTAAAAGAATATCATCGGAATAAATGTGAATATAGATGTTGCCATGTAAATAATAATAAACATGACAAATGCTGATCCCCAATATTTCCAGTATGGAGATTTTTCACTACCGTTGGGATACGAAAACTGTGATCGTAAAGCATAGCTCAAACTTCCCCAGAAACCTCTGTCTGAATTAAAATAATCGTACATCAGAAATGTAGTAAAATTAAATATTGTAGGATAAAGAAGCAGTATCAGGAACAATCCGATAATAATAAAAATGAGGATATAGGAAAATCCTACAACAAACAAGATCATCGGAGTAACAATAAAGATCATCCCAAGGCACAACTTAGCTATTCTTCCTGCATTGCTTTTAAAATCATTCAGAATTTCATCCGCTTTTATCTTTTCAGCGCCTTCAGCAATTCTTTTCAAATAAAAAACAGGATACAGGTAATTGACAATCATGAGGACCATAAAAAGCAGAAAAGTAAGTAACCCTACAGTAATCAGCATTCCTGCATTGTCCGAAAAATATTGTTCAAAATAATAGGTTTCACCTCCAAGATTGGATCCGAATATCTGAGAAAAAAGTTCCTTATACCCGAAAATCATAACGGCTATCATTAAGATCAAAAGCAAACCATTGATCAGAATATAGTTTTTAAAATAATTCTTCCCATATAATTTGAAGAAATTAAAACTATCACTGATAAAGGTTCCAAAATCTCTTTTTTTATAAAATTGTATCATTGATGTGTTTATTAGTTTTTTTGTTGACTATGGATGGATATACAAAATAGTAAAATCCTACAATCGCCAGTGAACCAAAGATAATGATAAGGTTCAGAATCAAAGGCATCCGTAAAGCATGTCTGGTTACATAGCCTTCTATAATCCCGGCACAAACAGTGAAAGGAATGGTGCTTAAAAATATTTTAAATGAATCTTTAAATCCTTTTTTAAAAGAATTAAATCTTGAAAATGTTCTCGGAAATAAAATAGAAGCTCCCAGTATCAATCCACACATGGCTTCCACGACCATGGCAAAGATCTCAAAAACCCCATGAAGCCATATCCCTCTTGCGCTGTCTTTCAATGCTCCGTAATCATAGAAGAAATATTGAAAGGCTCCCAGCATGACGCTGTTCGAAAGCAATGCAAACAATGTTCCCACTCCCCCGGCAATCCCATAAATATAGAGTTTCGCTCCAACCTGAATATTATTGAAAATGATCCCGATTGTACTCCCCCAGGTTGAGCCGCTCTCATATACAGCGACGGCATTTCCTTTTTTGATGTTCTCTATTGTTTCGTTCACATATGATTCTCCGTTAGGTATTGCCACTGCTAAGAAACTTTTGTCATAAATTGCAGAAAGAACACCTATTGAAGTAAATAAAATAAAAAAGAGAAAAGCATACATCAGGTACCGCCTGTACTGATACATCAACAGCGGAACTTCTGTTTTGAAAAAATAGATCAGCCTGTTCTCCTCTACCCTTTTTGTTTTATAGATTTTCTGAAAAATCTGAGATGACAAATGGTTCAGGTAAACAGTGGTGTTACTTTTGGGATAGTAGGTCTGTGCAAAAGAAAGATCATTGATCAGGTTAATATACAATGAAGACAGGTCATCAGGATTTTTTTTAATTTTCCCTTGAATAACCTGTTCTATTCCCAACCATTTTTCTTTATTTTGTTTAATGAAATAAACTTCTCTCATAATTGTTAAGGCTAAAATAATAAAAAATATGTCTCAAATTGCGATAAATACCTCACAAAATGTAAATATTAATTTTAATATTGCAGGCGTAGGAGAAAGGATGCTTGCCTTCATTATTGATCTTCTGATCAGGATAGCTTATGTGGTGATCATCCTGTATTTGTTCTTCAATATTTTTGACCTTGGATATATTTTAGACGGCCTTGACGAATGGTCTATAAGAGCTGTATATCTTATCCTTACTTTTCCTATTTACATTTATCCTCTTGTTCTGGAAAGCTTAATGGAGGGTCAGACTCCTGGTAAAAAGCTAATGAAAATCAAAGTGGTAAAGATCGACGGTTATCAGGCAAGTTTTGCAGATTATATGATCCGCTGGGTTTTCAGAATTGTTGATGTATCATTTGCCGGAGTTATTGGGCTTATCTCTATGATTGTTTCTAAAAACAACCAGCGCTTGGGAGACATTGCTTCCGGAACCGCAGTCATTTCCCTAAAAAACAATATCAATATCTCGCATACAATTCTGGAGAATATTCATGAAGATTACATTCCTTCTTTTCCACAGGTTATTGCTTTAAGTGATAATGATATGAGAATTATCAAAGATAACTATACCAAAGCGTTAAAAGCAGACGACCGCCAGATCATCAGTAAACTGTCCAATAAAATTAAAAGTATCCTGAAACTGGAAATAGACTCAACCAAAATGACGGAAAGGCAGTTTATCCATGTTGTTATTAAAGATTACAATTATTACACGGGAAAAGACAACCAGTAATTTTGCTCCGCAAATGAATCGTGAAGTGTATAATGATAGTTGTCTCACTACTTACTATTCTCTGTTGATATAATAGGTCGGTGTAGTTTTTGTATATTTAACCATAAAGTCCTGAATCATGAAATTTGAAAACAATAAATCCGGAAACGGCGGAGTTCTTACCCTAAATAATGAAACAAAAGAAGTAGGCAGGCTTACTTATACCATTTTCCCGGAAGATCATAAACTGATTATTTCCTTCGTACTGGTACATCCTGAATTTGAAGGCAGAGGAATGGGGAAATTTTTAGTGGAGGAAGCCCTCAGATTTGCCAGAGAAAACAACTGGAAAGTATACCCGCACTGTTCTTATGCAAGATCTGTGATGATGAGAATGAGTGATGTGGAAGATATATTTTTAAAGAATTAAAACTTCATTCACCAGAATATCTTCAATATCATCCGGATAATCTACTTTGAGATGATGATCAGATGCTACCCATTCCATAATTTCCTGAAGATTTAAAACTTTAGAATTAGGAATTCCCATCTTGTCAAGGGCGCAGGCATTACATTCCTGTTCATATTGATTATGGATAGGAATGACGAACAGTTTTTTATCCATAAACAAAGCTTCTGCAGGAGATTCAAAACCTGCATTGCATAAAATTCCTTCACAGCCTTCAAAGTACTTCAGGTATTGCATTTCATCAATAGGAAATACTTCCACATTTTTTACTTTAACGTGTACTTTGCTGTATTTTGAAAAGACTTTCCATTCAACAGGAATTTTTCTCAAAACCTTGATGATATTTTCATCGGCAAAACTGGGAAGATATACAAGATAATATCCCTGTTTGTAAGGATTAAGATTTCTGATTTTTCTTCTGATCACAGGTTTTTTGATCTGAGGATGATAGTTTTCAAAATGAAACCCTATTTTCCTTTCACTGGGAACATAGTATTTTAAAATCATTTCTCCCAGAAAGTCTTTTTTACTGGGTTTGGGTGTTTCCGGAAAACTCATGGAAGCCTGGTGGCTAAGTTCTATCATCGGAAGCTTTTTAAATTTGGAGGCCCAGCCTGTCAAAGGCTCGTAATCATTAATAATTAAATCGTACTGTGAAAGCTCCAGTTCTCTGATGGTTTTGGCTGCTTCAAGAAATTTATTTTCAGTAAACGTTTTTCGGTAGGATAAACCGCCTGTTTTGTTATAGAGAAGGGAAATACCCCTGTATTGGAAATTGATGTCGAAATCAGCCTTTAACTGCGATTGGTGTCCACTGATCAGGGTATCAACAGATACATGTTTTTTGAGAAGAGGAATAATTTCCTGTGCTCTGGCTATATGGCCGTTTCCAGTACCCTGGAATGCGTACAAAATCTTCATTAGGAAAAATTGGTTACGATTTTTAAAAGAGCGGAATTATCCATTTCCTGAATTTCTTCTGCTTCATCATCTTTCAGCAGATGTTTATGCTCATCATAATAAAAAATTGTCCATTCTTTATTATTGTATTCCAGAGCAGACAGATTTTCAATCCAGTCCCCTGAGTTCAAATAGGTACAGGCTCCTTTTTTATTGATAACCTCCCGAATCTGTGGCTGGTGGATATGTCCGCAAACGACATAATCATAATTATTGTCAATAGCCAGCTCAGAAGCTGTAAGTTCAAAATCTCCGATATATTTTACCGCTTTTTTCACATTGTTTTTGATCTTTTTCGAAAATGAGTATTTTTCTTTACCCATTTTTTCCAAGAACCAATTTACAACATTATTGATAATGATTAAGAGGTCATATCCTTTTCCGCCAAGTTTGGCGATCCATTTTGAGTGCTGGACGGATGCATCGAAAACATCCCCGTGAAATATCCAGGTCTTTTTCTGATCAATATTGAGGCAGATTTTATTACAGACTTTAAGTTTTCCAAGTTCAAAATCTGTGAACTTTCGGAACATTTCATCATGATTGCCTGTGATGTAGTAGACGTCTGTATTCTTGGTGGCCAGTGAAAGAATTTTTCTTATCACTTTCAAATGAGGTTTAGGGAAGTAAGACTTTTTAAACTGCCAGATATCAATAATATCACCGTTCAAAACTAAAGTTTTGGGTTGGATAGAATTGAGATATCTCAACAATTCTTTAGCCTTACATCCATAAGTTCCCAGATGAACATCCGATATAACAACTAATTCAACGTTTCTTTTCATAGTTTTGTACAAAGAAACTAATTGAAAATTAACTGTATATGAATGCTATATTATTTTTTATAGAGAGTTCATCAACTCTTCTGTGATTTCCATATTGTGATAAACGTTTTGTACATCATCATCATCTTCAAAACGCTCAAGCATTTTCATATTTGCTTTGAACTGCTCTTCGTTCACCTCTTTTGTATTGTTTGGAATTCTCTGTAATTCTGCACTTTTCGCTTCTATACCTAGTTCATCCAATTTATGAGACAATGATCCGAAATCTTCAAAAGCAGTGGTAATCATTACTTCTTCTTCATCCTTTTCCACATCTTCTGCTCCACCGTCAATCATTTCCATTTCAAAATCATCCCAATCCATCTTAACTTGAGCTAAATCGATCGTGAAAATTCCTTTTCTGTCAAAAATAAATGCTAATTCCCCGTTCTTTCCAAGGTTTCCGTCAAATTTATTGAAAACGGCTCTTACGTTGGCAACAGTTCTTGTCGTATTGTTTGTAGTACATTCTACGAAAAAAGCAACACCTCCTTGTCCGTATCCTTCATAAGTAATTTCTTCATAGTTTTCCGCATCTGCTCCACTTGCCTTCTTAATTGCTCTTTCTACATTATCTTTTGGCATGTTTGCCCCTTTTGCATTCTGGATACATCTTCTCAATGCCGGATTCGACTCTGGATCAGTTCCCCCTGCTTTAACTGCTAAAGCAATGTCTTTACCTATTTTAGAAAAAGTTTTAGCCATTTTGTCCCATCTGGCCATTTTAGAAGCTTTTCTATATTCAAACGCTCTTCCCATTTTTATTTTAAATTTTCCACAAAATTAATTAAAAGTCAACGAAAAAAAAATACCCCCAAAAAAATGGAGGTATTTATTATTTAGAAAAATTAATTATTTTTTCTTTTTAGCTGGAGCTTTTTTCTTAACAGCTTTTTTAACAACTGGTTTAGCTACAGTGATGTCATTTTTCTTGTAAGTTTCCCAATCAGCACCTGAGATTGATCTTACGATAACTTTTCTGTCAGCTTGTCTTTCTGCATCTGAAGCAGTTGCAGGAACTTTAGCTTCTTGAGAACCAATACCGATAGACTTAAGTGTG
>JASLCD010000042.1 GCA_030146295.1 Chryseobacterium sp. | reverse complement strand
TGCAGCCTAAATTTTTAAATAAATGAAAGAACTAATTGAAAAAATCAACGCAGAATTTGAAGCGTTCACAACTGAGGCAAACCAACAAGCAGAAAAAGGAAACAAGGCAGCTGGTACAAGAGCTCGTAAAGCAGCTCTAGAACTAAGCAAATTGTTCAAAGACTTCAGAAAAGTTTCTGTAGAAGAAGCTAAAAAATAATTCACTTTTAGCCGGCTTTTGAAGCCGGCTTTTTTTATCACCGGAAATTTGAAAATCAAATGTGCTAAAAACTCCCAATTTCAGGGGTATATTGCTTAGATTTAATATTTTAAAGTTAAATAATATTAAATAGTATTAAAATCCTGTTTTCTTTATATTTCTGGGTATATATTTGTGCTATTATTAAAACTAATATAAAAATACCCCATGAAATCCTTTTATTTGTTATGTATTCTTTTTTTTGGTGTTTTTTCTGCCCAGAAAATAAGGGTAGTAGATTCCGAAAATGGAAATCCAATTCCCAATGCCAGAATTATTCTTCAGAATCAGATCATTTATACCAATGAAGACGGACTTGCTCCTATGAATCCGGACGCGGCCAATTTTGAAATTTCCGCTTCTGGTTTTCAGAAAGAGAAATTTCAGGCCTTTAATGCCCAGGTCAAACTTAAACCTATTTATAAAAACATTGACGAAATCAAAATCGTGAATGTAGACATCAAAAAACTCTTTGAAGATGTCAGCAAAAATTATGATAAGAGATATTATGATGAGCCTTCTCTTTATGACATTGTCTACAAGGAAAAAGGGTTTGATAATAATAAACTCTATTTTCTGGTTATTGCAGAAGCCAAGTTTTGGAGTAAGAATAACCGTTATAATTTCAAAGACGGATTCCGGAAAAAATATGATGATATTCTCCAGATGCAGCTGAATAACGTCAAATACCTGAAAAGGGTAAAGTCTGACAGTATTTTCAATGCAAAAACCAATGAATTCAATCATGAATATCTGGGAAATTTCTTTCTTAATTATGAATTGTACAGAGTACTTCAGCATTTGAATGTGAAAGATAGTAAATATAATGGGAGACTCATTTTTGAAGAAGGAGATGAACAGCTGATTACCTTTAAAATTGAATCGGGAAGAGGTATCCAGATGAAAGGAGAATTTAAATATAATAAGGTGGATAAAGTGATTACTTATTTTGAAACCAACTATTACCAGACAGATTTTCCTACTATGAAGAAAACAGCGACTGACGGAAGGGAATTTCAGTATAAATTAGGAGATGCTACGCTTATTTTTGATTTTTATAAGAAAGATGGAGTTTATGTTCCTGCACTTACAAGACTGGAGGGGGATGGTTTTACTGTTTTTTATAAAGATGAAACCCATGTAAGAAAATTCAGTCGTGAGATTATTTATAATACTTTTACCAAAGCTGATAAGAAAGGACTTAATCCCAAAGTTAATTTCAATATCAGTATCTGGGATAATGTTCCTGTAAAAGAAGAAAAAGCAGGAACAACACTGCTCTCACAAGAAGAACAGGCATTTCTCAATGGAAAATAAGAGTATCGTTTGTGTAAAATTAAAAGACCATCGTATTGATGGTCTTTTTTATAAATTATAGCCATTCATGAAAAAATTAACAGCACACCTAAAAAACCTCTTTTTTAGGCTCAATCTTTCATCATCTCCCCAATTTCCTTTATCTTTAAACCAATCAATATATATTATGAGGATAAATAGATTTTTTGCAGTGCCTGCAGTAGTGCTGGCTGCTCAGTTTTCCTGGGCTCAGGTAAAGGTTGACCCAAAAGAAAGGCTAAACCCTATCGTAAAAAGTTTTGTAGATGAAGTAAATAATAATTCTCAGCTTGAAAATCTGGCGTATGAACTGCTAGATGGTATCGGACCACGTCTTGTAGGCACACCCGAAATGCTGGCTGCCAATGAATGGAGTGCTGGTAAACTCCGTTCATGGGGAGTAGATGCCAATCTTCAGCAATTTGGAACATGGAAAGGGTGGCAGAGAGGTATTACTCATGTGGATATGACATATCCGCGTGTAAAATCTCTGGCTGCTACACAGCTTGCATGGAGCCCTGCTACTAAAAAAGCAATTGAGGCAGAAGTGGTTATTCTTCCAAAAGTATCATCCAAAGCTGAGTTTGATCAATGGCTTCCTTCTGTGAAAGGAAAAATAGTGCTGATGGCACAATACCAGAAAATCGGACGTTCTGATGAGCAGATCAAAGAATTTGCGACTCCTGAGCTCTATGAGAAGCTTAAAGCAGAAAAAGAACAGGCTGCTAAGGATTTCACTGCTTATGTGAAGAATATCGGATATGATAACAACAGTCTTCCAGAGGCATTGGAAAAAGCAGGGGCGGCAGGAATTGCCATTTCCAACTGGACCGGAATTATGGGAGCTAACAGAATATTCGGGGCAAAAACAAGCAAAATTCCCATGATTGATATTGAGGTGGAAGATTACGGAATGCTTTACAGAATGGCAGAAAAAGGGACTCTTCCTAAAATAAAAATTGACGCCCAGTCTAAAATACTTCCTGAAGCCAAAAGTTTCAATACTATTGGGATGATCAAAGGAAAAGAAAAACCGGATGAATATGTAATTCTTTCGGCCCACCTGGATTCATGGGACGGAGCTCAGGGCGCTACAGATAACGGAACAGGAACGATTACGATGCTGGAAACGATGCGAATCCTGAAAAAATATTACCCTAATAACAAAAGAACTATTGTCATTGGACTTTGGGGAAGCGAGGAGCAGGGGTTAAACGGTTCCAGAGGTTTTGTTGCGGATAATCCTCAGATTATAAAAGGAGTTCAGGCTGCTTTTAACCAGGATAACGGGACAGGGCGTGTTGTGAATATCAGTGGTCAGGGTTTTGTAAAAGCGTATGATTACATCGGAAAATGGCTTGATGGAGTTCCAAAAGCGGTTAAGACTCATATTAAAACAGATTTCCCGGGAATGCCGGGCGGCGGCGGTTCAGACCATGCTTCATTTGTGGCAGCCGGGGTACCAGGATTTTCCTTAGGTTCTCTGAACTGGGGATATTTTGGATATACATGGCATACCACAAAAGACACTTATGACAAAATTGTTTTCGATGAGGTGAAAAACAACGTGATTCTAACGGCTGCATTAGCTTATATGGCTTCTGAAGATCCTGAATTTACCAACAGAGAAAAGAGAGCTATGCCTCAGGATGATAAAGGAGAAACGGTAAAATGGCCGGAAGTAAAAGAGCCTAGAAGAAGTTCTAAGGATTATAAATAAAACAAGAAATACTCAGCAATAAGAGTATATTCTTTATTAAAAGGTTGCCAGAAATGGCGACCTTTTTTATATATTGATAAAAAATACGTCAAGTTTTGACGTCATCTGCTATTACATTTGTTTTAAGAAGTTCTTGCAAGAATAAATTTTATAACTCTTAATTCAAAAATCATGAGCAATACCCTTAATTTGTTGGAGACAAGTGAGTTTTCAACTTCTAATATTAATGTTAATCAAGTTCAGCTTGTAACTTTATTAGACCAATATACCAAAGAAATAGTCAATTTTGCAAAAATAGGCCCATCTTCTTCTACAGGAGATGGAATTATGAAGTTGAAAAAAGATGGCGTATTATTCGAAAGAATATATAACGGAGTACTTAACCCTGAGTGGTTTGGCCCTGGAAAAACTCATATTGAGCTTCAGGCTGCTATTGATGCTGCCATTAAAAGCGATACAATTCTTATCAAAGGAAAATACAGATGTTCTGATCAAATTACCATTAATAAAGATTTAACATTGTTAGGACAGAATTATATTAATGGTAATGATACCGGACATAATGAAGGTTCTCGCATTATTTTTAATGATTTTACCAATCAAAATGCCAACTCCTGTATTGAAGCTGTAGCAAGTTTATGCATCAAGAACCTTGTTGTTGTGGGAAGTGAGATTCCTGGAAAAATTGGGATAAACTTGATTGGATTTCCTAATGGTGCTTCAGCTCCTGTTGGAAGCTTAACGTTGGATTCCTCTGTAGTACAAAGCTTTGAGGTTGGAGTAAAAGTTACAGAAGGGTATTACAATAGATTTGTTAATTCTTATATTGGATATTGTACCTCATGTCTTGTGTTGGATAAATGTTATAATGCTGTTGCAAATTCGTTATCAATAAGAGCAGGATATTTTAGTAAAAAGGATATAGATAATGGTGACCTGAATGATGGGATTGTACTTCTTAACAATACCAACTTGACAATGTTTGGAGGAAGTGTTGAAAGTTTTTCTAATGCTGGTATTACTTTGCATTCATCCAAAGTTTCTTGCTTTGGTGTTTATTTTGAAGGAGAAAAGGCAACTGATAAGACTTCGTGTATCAGGTTAATGGATAATAATTGTAGGTCGACCACAATAAGCTGCCATGCTTATTTGATTCTCAAAGGCACAAGCTCATTTATACATGCTTTACCTGCTGTTGCTTCTGCGCATGTCTATTCTAAAAATAATCATTTTAATTATTCAAATGATTGGTATGTTTCGGTATATAAATTTGAAGCAACTGATTTTACAGGTTATTATGTTGATATTTCAGGAGATAATTATCAGGGTGATCTTATAGCGGGATCTTCATATACTTCAATTACCTCTTCATTACTTAAAAAAGGAAAAGGAATGGTTAAGATTGTATATCCTTCAGGTCATGCGCTGGCAGGAGTTCAGTTGACTAATTTGAATACGGTTTCTCCTTATCAGTACAATGTCGTCACAGGAGCCGAAAACGGTATGATAACTACATTTTCCAATTCAGGATATCCCGGTGATGACCCGGCTGGACTTTTGGGTACGATAGGCTATGTGCCTTATACTGCTATTTATGAAAATGGAACATGGAAAAAAATTCCCAAACTTAATTAGTATAAATTTCAGATGGTAAGATTTATTAATGCTGCCTAATTAAAATCTAAGTAGAAGGCTGTCTCAATGGACAGCCTTTTTATTTTCCTGTGCTAATA
This sequence comes from Chryseobacterium sp., assembly GCA_030146295.1. GTDB lineage: Bacteria > Bacteroidota > Bacteroidia > Flavobacteriales > Weeksellaceae > Chryseobacterium. The sequence goes on along the minus strand of JASLCD010000042.1, from coordinate 8,550 downwards.
GTTCTCTGATTTCTATTAATTTACTTTCTTTCACGATATAAGTTTTACAGATCTTGTTATTCAAATGCATACTGAAATTCATCTGTGTACCTGCTCGCGTTCCCATTGCAACTGTTTTTGAAGTATATTCTGTAAAAACCGGACAAAAATTGGCCAGACATAAAATATTTCTTAGCAGTGATTTTACAAATTCCGGTTGATTTCCATTGTCATCGAGAATTTTAAGCTTAAAAATTTTCTTACCTAATGTAGTTCCGAAATACCATTCACAAAAGGTTCCGGAAATAATCACACAGGGAATAGAAAATATAATACCAAGAATAGCAGGTAAATGAAATATGAAAATGAATACCATGAAAAACGGAATCATATCAATCACCTTGGCAAAGAGACGTTCTGTCTCATTTCCTTCATGAGTAGGATTGTAAGGGAGTTCATATTCAAATTCGTTATAGATTCTGTTTCCCCATTCATCAAAGGATCGGGTAGGTCTATGGATAATTCTCTTCTCTTTAAGGTCAGAAATCTTCATTATTTTGTGCTATCAGAAAGATGGGATATTAATTCTGAAAATGTAAGAATTGATGGTCCGTAAAGTGAATCAGCTAGATTTCCAAATCCATATCTGCAGAAGATAAATGGCAATTCGTTTTCATGTGCAGAGTCATGATCGGTCTGAGTATCTCCAATGTAGATAGAGTCTTCTATCGTTAAACCATTTCTTTCCATAAGGAGCTTTATATTTTCAGATTTTGGTTTTTGAGTTCTTCCATGAGATTCAAAATCAGTAAACAGATTATTGAACTGATAATAGTCTAAAAATGATTCTATATAACCGTCCTGGCAGTTGCTTACGATAAAAAGAGAGTGATTGGTAGCCAGGCTTCTCAGCGTATCTTCTACTCCATCATATAAAATACCTCCCTGTATATGCAGTGTTTTATTTTCTTCGGCTACAATTTCAGAAAGAAGTTCTTGCACCTGCAGGTCTGAAATGCCCGGAATAATATCTTTTACAATATCATGAGCCAATAATCCCATATATTGATTCATATCTTCAGGTTTAAGTTCTCTTTGGAGCAGCTGATGTCTGCCCAAAACTTCATTCCATATTTTAATGATGGTAGCTCTGGAATCCCATAATGTTCCGTCAAGATCGAAAATTAAGTTCTTTGTTTTCAAAATGGCAAATCGATTGTTTATACTTTACTTTAAAGAATGTTTTAAAAATTACAAAATCATACTCAGCTGTACTCTTTTTCTCGCTTCATCTACTTCTGTTACCTTGACGCGGACGTGCTGGTGAAGTTTCACTACTTCGTTTACATCTGATACAAACCCTTCTTTCAACTGAGAAATATGAACCAGTCCGCTTTCTTTGATACCAAGATCTACAAAACACCCAAAAGCTGTAATATTGTTGACAATTCCCGGAAGAATCATGCCTGTTTTTAAGTCTTTAATACTCTTGACAGTAGGATCGAATTCAAATATTTTGGCAGCCTTTCTCGGATCAAGTCCCGGTTTTTCAAGCTCTTTTAAAATATCTTTGATTCCCAGAATCCCGATTTCATCTGTGATATAGCTTTCCGGTTTTACCAGAGCTATTTTTTCTTTATTGGCGATCAGTTCATCGGTTTTAATTCCTAAGTCTTTGGCCATTTTCTCTACAATTCCGTAAGCTTCAGGGTGTACTGCGGAATTGTCCAGCGGATTTTTAGCATTTGCAATTCTTACAAAAGCAGCCGCCTGCTGGAAAGCTTTCTCTCCAAGTCTTGGAACCTTTTTAAGCTGTTTTCGGTCTTCAAATGCTCCGTTTTCAGTACGGTAACTGACAATATTTTCAGCCATCTTCTCCCCAATCCCGGAAACATAGCTTAAAAGCGATTTACTTGCTGTATTTAAATTAATACCAACAGAATTCACGCATTTCATCACTGTAGAATCCAGCTCATTTTTCAATTGGGTCTGATCCACATCATGCTGGTATTGTCCCACTCCGATAGATTTGGCATCAATCTTTACTAATTCTGCCAAAGGATCAGAAAGTCTTCTTCCGATGGAAACAGCTCCACGTACCGTTACATCATAGGTTGGAAACTCCTCCCTTGCGATTTTACTGGCAGAATACACTGATGCTCCGGCTTCTGAAACTACAAAAACCTGCAGCGGTTTATCGAAAGCAATCTTTTTGATGAAAAATTCTGTTTCACGGCTCGCTGTTCCGTTACCAATGGAAATGGCTTCAATTTGATAGGCATTCACCATAGAACGGATCTTTTTCATAGCCATTCCGCTTTCATTCTGCGGAGCATGAGGGTAGAGGGTTTCATTGTGCAACAAGTCTCCCTTTTCATCCAGGCATACCACTTTACATCCGCTTCTGTATCCCGGGTCTATTGCCAGGATTCTTTTCTCTCCCAAAGGAGGAGCCAACAACAGCTGGCTTAAATTCTCAGAGAAGATTTCAATGGCTTTTTTGTCTGCTTTTTCTTTGGCTTCCTGTAGCGATTCATTAGAAATAGCGGGTTCCAGAAGCCTTTTATAACTATCTTTTATAGCCAGTGCAATTTGGTCAGCACTTTCATTATTGGATTTAATGATCGCTTTTTCAATAAAATCAATTGCTTCATCCTTATCTATTCCTATATTCGTTTTTACAAAACCTTCCGTTTCAGCTCTTAGCATAGCGAGAAGCCGGTGAGAAGGTGTTCTGCTAAGACTTTCTTCCCATTCGAAATATTGAGAGAATTTTTGGGCATCTTCCTCATCTTTTTTAGCTTTCACCACTTTGGAGGTAACAACTGCCTTACGCTGAAAGAGTCTGCGGAGATTTTTACGGACATACATATTTTCGTTGATCCACTCTGCCATGATATCTCTTGCGCCCTGAAGAGCTTCTTCTTCGGAGGCAACCTCATTAGTAAGATATTTTGAAGCCAGAAACTGAACGTCATTATTTTTCTGACTCATAATGATCCTGGCCAGGGGCTCCAGCCCTTTCTCCTTGGCTGTATCAGCTTTTGTTTTTTTACGTTTTTTGTAAGGCAAATATAAATCTTCCAACTCCTGAATATCAAAACTGTCTTCAATTCTTTGTTGAAGTTCAGGCGTCAATGCATTCTGTTCTTCGATGGATTTTAAAATAGAATCCTTTCTTTTAACAATGTCTTCAAACTGTTTGCTGATTTTTGAGATTTGCTCGATCTGTACTTCATCGAGATTTCCTGTTTTATCTTTTCGGTAACGGGAAATAAAAGGAATAGTGCAGTCTTCGGCTAATAATTGTAAAGTATTGTGGATGCTCTTTTCAGAAATATTGAGCTGTTTCTGTATAAATTCTACGGTCGTCATTGTTCTGTTTTCGGATAGCTAAAATAAGGTTTTGGAATGAGAAAAAATTGAAATATACCCATAAAAAAGCCTGATTAGCACAAAATGCAATCAGGCTGTCTAATAAGTCTAAGGTTTATTAAGGTAAAACCTCATTATAATAAAGCGGAGTATCATTGTTTTTGTCGTACCCCATGATAATCACCCTGTACTTCTTTGCATCATCATTGTTGTAAAACTGTACTTTTGAAGGTTCATCAGGCTGTGCTTCAAGAAAAGAACTCCAGTAAAGAACACTTCGGGTATCCTGAGCCACCCCTTTAAAACTTTCATTTCCATAATCAGGACTTTCAAATGAAGCTTCTTTGTCATATCCTGTTAAACTAATCTGTCTTAACTTCGATGATACAATTTTATCGGAAGAGGCACCACGACGACTATAAATGGCAATTGCACCATTACCGCCACCACCGAAACCGCCTGCAAAAAATCCTTTGATTACTTTTACCATAGCAATATCTGATGTAGATATATTGTCTACCTGGCTTGGATCAACAAGCATTTCGTCAAGATAGATTCCCACTGGTCCTCCTCTTAAAGAAGCCGTATAGCTTCCTCGCTGCATTTGAATTGTTAAACCTGCAACTCTTCCCTGCAGCCACTTCAGGACATTGGATGAAGTAATCATAGATGAGTCATTTACAAAGTCAAAAACCTGTTCATTCACACTTTTGAATCCAGGGCTGCTTAATTCATCATTTAATTTTTTAGTCTTATTCTTTATTTCTCCTTTTAATTTTATTTCCCCAATATTGGTGATGTTTTCGCTGATGGCTTTTTGAGTATTAAGTGCAGTAAGGGATCGGCTCACTTCATTGGACGGTTTATCATCAGAAGGCCGTTGAACCAGTTTGTAAGAACTTGATGGAAGATTCTTTTTGTAAGGAATAAAACTGAACGTAGGCTGGAAATAAACAGAATAATTATTATTAATATCTTTTGGTTCAGAATTTAATTGGTAAAAAAACTTCATGGTATCCTCAAAAACCAAATTATTCAATGTTAAGAATCCGTTGTTGTCCGACTTGATCTGAGACATTCTGGATCCGGGTTCCGAACCAAAAATTAAATTTACTTCAGTATTAGGAGCAGGTTTTCCCTGAATATTTACTTTTCCTTTGTAAGAAAGATAACTTTCCGGCTGATATTTGATCATTGGGTAGTTTCCTGTCATGATGGATTTCCATTCAAAGCGCTTCCATTTTTCTGAAATCAACAATGCATCCAATGCATCCAATGCATCTGTATTACGGGTTTTCGTAAAATACTGGGCAGGATTGGTAATGGATGAGGTAATATCCCCGGTTAGCCATAAGGAACTCAGTAAACTCTGATCCTCTTCGGTACTCTTTGTATTGGCATCAAGCACCAAAACAGTATAATTGGAGTAATTGGGATCTTTGGGAATGTCAAATGAGTTTTTTCCACGAGGTGTATCTTTTAATGAAACAGACTGTAGTGAAGGCTGCTTGAACTGTAATAACTGTGGCTGTACAAAAGCAAGTCTGTTAGAAACCACATTCTCTTTATCATCAAAAATAGTAAGCTGCAAAATTCCATTAACAAGTTGACTGTTGGAAATAGAATATTGAGTATCATTATTGATCTTATTGATTTTTGCCTTATAAACAAGCTGATTGTTGATAGTTCCCAGAACGGTATAATACTGTGATTCCTGAGATAGATTTTTGGACTTTACGATATACTTTACATGGTCTTTATCGCTTGTCACCTGCAGATTTATCCCTGATGAAGAAACTTCAGGCAGTATAATATTTTGTTTTTGTCCGTTTTTATCCTGAACAATCAGTTGGTATTTCTTTCCGCTTTTAGGAGTGATGCTGAATAAACCAATATTTTGATCCAATCCTTTAAATGTTGCAATTTTTGTATCAGGGCTGTCAGCATCTACTACATAGCCTTCCCAATCAGACGGTGCTATGCCGTTGGAATGTAACCGAACAGCTACTTTTGTATTGATTCCGTCTATGAAACTTCCACTTTCCGGATATGCCGATGCGGTCCATGGAGTAGGATTGCTTATTAATTTCTCAGGGGATGAAGGATTGTAAACAGCAATAGGTTTTACAACCTGAAAATCTTCATTGAAATTGGCCATCCAGCTGGTGTAAGCTCTGATATAGTATACGTCTTCCTTGAGGCCGGCAAGAGAAATGTTACCACTTCCTTCTCCGTTAATCAACGGAACCAATTTTTTACTGATCTGATTCTTGTTGCTGTCATACAATTCTACAAACAGGGTAGTAGAAATGGCAGATGTAGTGTAACCATCAAATACAAAAGACTTGAACCACAGGTTTTCCCCTGCAGCATAATTACTTTTGTCCAGTAATAGATGTATTTTTTCCTGAGGATATTTCTGTTCAAATGTTTTAAGAGCTTCTTCAGCCTTGGTTTGCGCATTAAGACAATAGATTGTACTTATTGCTAATAGTGTTATTAGTTTTTTTGACATATTTCATTAAAATTTGCGTTTTTCCTTACGAAGTGCTAAAAATACATCTTTTATGAGAAACTGAAGTAAAAAAGGTGATTTGTAATAGCAAAGACTGGCTACAGTAATAAAAATAACAATTCATATTTAAACGAATCAATAGTAAAGAAAATTAAAGTTTTATTAAGAGATTCTTATTAATATAATCTTAAGTAATTGAAAATTGTTTTTTAAATTATAGGTATTGCGATTTCATATTTATAAAATTTACTTATTTATGCTCTCATCATTTCAAAACTAATAACATGAGAAAAATATGTACCTTATGTATTTGCTGCTCTTTTGTAGTGTCTTGTTATCAAAGAGAGCCTGACGAACCTAAAATATGCAAATGTAAGATACAGGAATACGAAAGAATTGTTCTGTATAAAAATGAAAATGATGGCTCCTTTATAAGTTACTCAGATACCGGGTGGCTAACCAAAGGGGATCTTCAGGATGACAGCAGTAGTGACTGTTTTAAAGATGAAACAGAAAAAAATAATGAATTCTCGAGCACTTATGATTCTCAGTATAGAAGGGAAATCTACCGCAAATGGATTTACAAATGCAAATAGATCGTTTATTTCTTGATGTATGATAAGGTACCTCCCAATAGGTTTTTCTATTTTTGTACCCGAAAACAACAAAATTTCAACAAACTTTTTAAACAGTTCAATATGAAAAAAATTAGCGTAATTGCATTAGTAGGAGTAGGATTGCTTTTAGCATCATGTGATAAAGGAAAAACTGCAGATACTGCTGCTACAGCTCAGGAGCAGACAGTAGCTGAAAGCAAAGGTGAAACACTTGCAGTAGATACAGTAACTTCAGTAGTAAACTGGAAAGCATTCCACAAAGGAGGTATGGCACCTCGTTGGGGAACACTTACTGTAAAATCAGGAGATATTAGTGTTGATGGAGGGCAGGTTGCTGCAGGAAACTTCGTAATCGATATGAACTCTATCAAAGTAGATCCGGCTTCAGTAACAGAAAAAGATAAAAAACCTGCAGATCTTGAAGCTCACCTTAAAAATCCTGATTTCTTTGATACGGCGAAAAACCCTACTTCAGATTTCAAAATTACAAGTGTTACAGATTTGAAAGAAGCACCAAAAGATGCTGTAGCAGGAGCTAATAAAACAGTAAGCGGAAACCTTACATTGTCAGGAAAAACCATGAATGTTACTTTCCCTGCTAAAGTAGATGTTGCAGATAATTCAGCTGCTATTCAGGCTAAATTTACAGTAAACAGAGCAGATTGGGGGCTTAAATTCGGTACTTCAGAAGCAGATCCTGCAGAATGGATGATCAGCAAAGATATCGAGATTGCTATCGATGTAAAAGCTAAAAAATAAGGTATTGGAATTTTAATACTACCGGGCTGTCTTGATAAAGGCAGCCCGTTTATTTTTTTGGAGTGATTATCTGCCCATCCTGACAAGAATCAATTCAAAATCCTCGAATTCTGAATTCTTACACAATACTCACTTCCAAGATACAAAGGGTTACCATGCTTTTCAGACCAGAACCCATCCAGTATATCTTTATCGATACAGCGGTATACGGCAACTCCTTTGTAGATTTTGTGATCTTCACCTTCATAGTTGAAGTTGAGTACTAAAATGTGGTCTTTATAAAATCCTGTACCGTGTTGCAGGTGATCACCAATAACCCATTGGGCAATGATGCGGTTGTTTTCATCAATAGATAAGGTTAATATACCATGATAAGAGGCTTCAGTAGACTCTTCCTGATTTGTTCCTTCTATAGAATAGCTTCCTGCCAGATCCTGTATTGTCATTGATTTGTTTTTTACAGAAAGCAAATTTAAAAAATCTTACGCTGTGTCTTGAATTTAAGTTTTCAGGATTTTCCCATCTATAAATTAAACTTTATTTTTGTTTTAAATTAATTATAAAAATGTTTCCTTTTCTATTGATCGCTAATCTGATTACATTTGGTGTCTTTGGTTTTGATAAATGGCAGGCCAAAAAACAGCAATGGCGGATTTCAGAAAATACTCTTTTGGGAATATCTCTTATAGGTCTTGTAGGAGCAGCCTCCGGAATGATTATATTCAACCATAAAGTTTCAAAAAAATCATTTCTTGTAAAATTCTTCATTGTGGCTTTAATCGATCTGGTGCTTTTTTACCGATTGATAAGGCATTGATATAAAGAATTATGTGCTGTTTCTCCCAAACGTTAAATATGAGAATAAATAAATATTGTTCCGTTTTTTTTTATATTTTTATCGGGCTAATAACAAATAAACAAACAACATGAAAAATCTCAAAAAAGTTTCCAGAAGTGAAATGAAATCAGTTCAGGGAGGAATCATCAAAGGAATGGTAAGATGTAAAGATGCAGATACTTGTGCCGTAAGATGGGGTTGGGGAACCGGATTCTCCAGTAATTGCGGTGAATTTGACATTATATGTGGAGAACCGCCTGCAGTAGATCCATGTGAAGTACAGATCTGTATATAGATAGATGAGGAGTGTTTTTTAACACTCTTTTTTTATTCGCTTGTAAATAAGTATTTTAAACAAATTATTAAATATTTGTATAAGTAAATATTTTTTCAGTAAAAATCACTACTTTTGCACCCGTAAAAATCTTTTATGCAAAACATTAGAAATATTGCGATTATCGCACACG
>JASLCD010000483.1 GCA_030146295.1 Chryseobacterium sp. | reverse complement strand
ATATGAGTACAAAACTAAACTGGGAAGGTATTTATCCCGCTGTATTAACTCCTTTTACCAAAGAAGGTGAGATAGACTTTGAAATGTTTGCTCTCAATACAGAAGCCCAGATTAAAGCAGGCGTTCATGGGATTATCCTTGCAGGAACATTAGGTGAAGCCAGCGCGCTGGAAACTGAAGAAAAATTTGAGCTGCTGAAATACGCAAAAAAAATAACACATGGAAGAATCCCCGTTATTCTTAACCTTTCTGAAAATACGACCAAAAATGCAATAAACTTTGCTCAAAAAGCTAAGGAATCAGGTGCTGACGGGCTCATGCTGCTTCCTCCGATGCGCTATAAAGCAGATAATCGGGAAGTAGTAGAATATTTCAAAGCTGTGGCTTCCGCTACAGACCTTCCAATCCTAATCTATAACAATCCGGTTGATTACGGAATTTATGTAACACTTGATATGTTTGAGGAACTCATTGAATACCCAACCATTCAGGCTGTTAAAGAATCTACAAGAGATCTTGCCAATGTAACCAGAATGATCAACCGCTTTGGAAAAAGAATCAAAATTCTTGGAGGAGTAGATACTATTTGCCTTGAGACCCTCATGCTTGGTGCAGATGGACTTGTAGCAGGTCTTGTAGATGCTTTCCCTAATGAAACCATGGCAATGTACAACTATGTGAAAGCAAATGAATACGACAAAGCCGTAGCCATCTACAGATGGTTTATGCCATTGCTCGAGCTGGACATTCATCCTAAACTTATCCAGTATATTAAACTGGCTGCTACAGCAGAAGGAATAAGCAGTCCATATGTAAGAGCACCACGTCTGGAACTTCTTGGAGAGGAAGCAGAAAAAGTTAAAAAAATCATTGAAGAAGGCAGAGCTAATCGTCCGGTACTCATGTAACACCAGAAAAACAATTATGCTTAAAGAAACATCAACACAAGATATTGATAAAAGAATTCAGTTGGCCGCTGAAGCCTATCAGTTCCTGAAGAATACCACCGTAAAAGAACGGGCCGCCTTCATGAATACAGTTGCCGATCAAATTGAAGCACTGGGAGAAGAACTTTTGACTACGGCTCATACTGAAACATCACTGCCTTTAACCAGACTTACTGGTGAAAAAGCCAGAACAACAGGACAATGGAGAAGCTATGCCAAAGCAGTAGCCACCGGAATATATACAGAACCAAGAATTGATCTTGCACAATCTGACAAACAAAAAGGAGACATCCGAAAATACAATGTGGGTATAGGACCTGTAGTTGTTTTCGGAGCCAGTAATTTCCCGTTTGCTTTTTCTACAGCGGGCGGTGATACGGCAAGTGCTATTGGAGCAGGTTGTCCTGTTGTCATAAAAGCTCATCCGGCTCACCCTAAAACCTCTCAACTCATGGCTGATGCTATAACAGCTGCCGTGAAAGAATGTGGCTGGCCTGAAGGAATCTTTAGCCATATTACCGGAGTATCCAATGATATCGGGGCGTATTTAGTTCAGCATAAAGAGATCAGAGCCGTTGCATTTACCGGTTCATTTGCCGGAGGGAAAGCGTTGTTCGACATGGCGAGTCACCGTGAAGATCCTATTCCCGTTTTTGCGGAAATGGGCAGCATCAATCCAATATTTGCCCTGCCGCATTTGCTTGAAAACAGAGCAGAAGCGTTCGCAAAAGAATATCTTTCATCCTTAACGTTAGGAGTGGGACAATTCTGTACCAATCCGGGAGTATGTATTGCTCTTAAAGGAGAATCTCTGGACCGTTTTATCATTACCCTGACAAATGAAATTCAGACAGCCGTTCCTGCCAAGATGCTTCACAAAGGAATTTATGAAAGTTTTGAAAAACATAAGACCTTTGCAGCAGAACAGCCTGAAGTACATATTATTGCAACAGCAGAGACAGAAATTAATGAAGGGTACGGATGTGCTATCGTGATCGAAACCAATGCCAAAAACTTCATAAAAAATCCTGTGCTAAGTGAAGAGGTTTTCGGGCCTTTCGGGATCATTGTAACTTGTGAAACCCAGAAAGAAATGACGGAAATCGCTAAACAACTGAAAGGACAGTTAACAATTACCATAGCAGCCACCGATGAAGATGCCCGGAATCATCTGAAGCTTATTCATATTCTGAAGGATAAGTGCGGAAGGTTACTCTTCAACGGAATGCCTACAGGAGTAGAAGTTGTTTATGCCATGCAGCATGGAGGTCCTTTTCCTTCCACTACTGATTCCCGTTTTACCTCCGTAGGACCGGATGCTGTCAAGAGGTTTATCCGTCCTATTTCTTTCCAAAACTGGCCCGATGAGTTTTTACCCGAAGAACTGAGGAATGAAAATCCGTTACGAATCAGCAGAATAATAGATGGAGAAGCAAGTTCAGAATCATTAAAATTACAAACCACATGAACAGAACATTTTTTTGTATAGATTCACACACCTGCGGCTGCCCTGTACGTCTTGTAGCAGGAGGAGGCCCTGTTCTAAAAGGAAAGTCCATGATGGAGCGCCGTCTTCATTTTATGAAAGAATACGACTGGATCCGGAAAGGGCTCATGTTTGAACCCCGTGGTCATGATATGATGAGTGGAAGTATTTTGTATCCACCTTTTGAAGAAGAAAACGATATCGGAGTTTTATATATTGAAACCAGCGGATGTCTTCCCATGTGCGGACACGGAACGATAGGCACAGTAACTATTGCTATAGAAGAAGGTTTGATTTTTCCTAAAATCCCCGGCAAGCTGCGCCTTGAAACACCGGCAGGACTTATTCTTATTGATTATGCACAGGAAGGCAAAAAAGTAACCTCTGTAAAACTGACCAACGTAAAATCTTTTCTGTATGCTGAAAATCTGGAAGTTGATTGTCCGGATCTCGGAGTAATAAAAGCAGATGTAGCTTATGGAGGGAACTTCTATGCGATTATAGATCCTCAGGAAAATTTCAGAGATATTTCCGATTTTACAGCCAGTCAGCTCATTCATTATGGAAAGATCATCAGAAAATTACTCAATGACAAGTATCAATTTATTCATCCTGAGAATGAACACATTACAGGGTTAAGCCATATTCAATGGACAGGCAATCCTACAGATCCTGAAGCAAGCGGACGAAATGCTGTATTAGTGGGTGAGAACGCTTTGGACCGTTCACCATGCGGAACAGGTACATCTGCAAGAATGGCTCAATGGTATGCTCAAGGAAAATTAAAAGAAGGAGAAGAGTTTATTCATGAAAGCTATATCGGATCCCAGTTTATCGGAAGAATTGAAGGAACAGCTACTGTTGGCGGAAAACCTGCAATTATCCCTTCGGTAGAAGGCTGGGCAAGAATCACCGGTTATAATCATATTATTATTGATGATGAAGATCCTTATTGGCAGGGATTTCAGGTTATGTAAACAAACATATGACACAAAATAAAGGAAAAGCACTCATTATCGGTGCAGGAATAGCAGGTTTAAGCTCCGCCTATTACCTTTTAGAGAAAGGCTGGAGTGTAGAAATTCTGGAACAGAACGATCTTTCCAACAATTGTTCTTATGGCAATGCAGGCATGATTGTACCCAGTCACTTTACTCCGCTAGCGGCACCCGGTGTTGTGGCACAAGGAATCCGCTGGATGTTTGATAGCAAAAGTCCGTTTTATGTAAAGCCTTCATTGAATTCTGATCTGTTTTCCTGGGGGATAAAATTCTTAAAACACTCCAACCAAAAGCATGTGGACCGCTCAGCAACAGCTATCAGAGACCTCAATCTGGCGAGCAGCATCCTCTACAATGAGATTGCCTCAAAGGATGAATTTGATTTTGAGCTTAATCAGAATGGTATTCTAATGCTTTACAAAACCGAAAAAGTAAGGGAAAAAGAAACAGAGCTTGCCCATAAAGCGATCAGTCTGGGATTATCTGTTGATATTTTGGATAAAAAAGGGATTCAGGAACTTGAACCTAATATCCGGATGGATGTCATAGGAGGGATCAATTACAAATGTGACGGCCATATGAATCCGATGAAACTGATGAAACAAATGATCTCTTATCTTAAAAATAATGGTGTCGTTTTTCATACTCATCACAAAGTAACCGGGTTTGAAAAATCAGGAAATATGATTAAAGCTATAATTGCCAATGACAAAAAGTTTACAGCAGACCGTTTCGTCATGACCGGAGGTTCATTTCTCCCTGAACTGGCACAGAAGGCAGGAATCAAAATTCAATTAATGCCCGGAAAAGGATATTCTTTCATGCATACCCCTGAAAATCCGGTCAATACCATGAATCATGCTGCTTTATTACTGGAGGCAAGAGTAGCTGTTACTCCTATGAATGGGCAGATCCGCTTCGGTGGAACGATGGAACTGGCTTCCCATCATGATAAAATTAACATGAAAAGAGTAGAAGGTATCGTCCGGTCTATTCCTCAATATTTACCCGACTTTCAGATGCATTATAAAAAAGAATCTGAAATCTGGTTTGGTTACAGACCTTGCGCACCGGATGGGCTGCCTTATCTGGGACAATCTTCCCAATTGAAAAACCTGATTATTGCAGGCGGCGGCGGTATGATGGGGTTAAGTTTAGGGCCTGTTTTTGGAAAAACCGTTTCAGAACTTGCCAATGACCAAAAGCCAACGGTTGACATAAAGATATTCAACCCTGAAAGATTTAGTTAAAAAAACATCATATGATACACAAAATTAAACCCAAAATAATTTGATTACTTAAATAATTTATTAACCAACAAATCCCAAAAATTATGAAAAAATTTAAATTACTAGTACTTGTTTCCCTATTTCCAATAATAGGTTTTGCTCAGGAAAATAGGCCTCATGAGTGTAAAGCAGATGAAATGATGAAAAAACATTTTGAACTGCACCCTGAATCTAAGGCTGAATATGAAAATTTTGAGAAATTCACCAAAGATTTTGTAAAAAAAATGGAGTCAAACAAAACTCCATTGAATCAAAAGGTCAACGCTCCCACCTATATCATCCCTGTGGTTTTTCATGTGTATGGAGAATCTCAGAGTAATGTAAAAGTAAATTACCAAAAAGTAGTTGACTTACTGCAACAAATCAACTTAAACTTCAATGGAATCAACACTGATTCAAATACTGTGGATCCTGATTTCCAATCCATTAGAGGAGCTTTAAGTATTGAGTTTAGATTAGCTAAAATTGATCCAACCGGAAAAGCTACAAGCGGAGTTGTATTTCACCCTTTCAAAGGTGGATATGGCAACGGAGGCGGATATGATGCACAAATTGGCGCAGATGCATGGGATAATACAAAGTATATGAATGTCTATATACAAAATGACCTGTATGCTAATAAAGATTTATATCAATCAGGAGTTGCCTGGTATCCGGATTCGTACATGTCTTCAGTAAATACAGCCAGAGTTGTTTATAATGGACGTTATATATTTAATGCTGCAGGAACAGTGGCATCAAACGAGTTTTCTGATACATTTACTCACGAATTTGGGCATTGGTTAAATCTTCAACATACGTTTAATGTTCCATGTTCAACTGCCAACCCAACTAATGATGGTGATGGAGTTGCTGACACCCCTGTAGAAAATACCTCTTCCGGATTAGGATGCTCAGCCGGAAACAATTGTCTTGGACAGAAAGTGAACGTCGAAAACTATATGGGATACAATGGTTCTTCCGGTTGTTATAAAATGTTTACCAACGGACAAGTTGACAGAATGTTAGCAGCATTAAACCATCCTTCGCGAATAAATTTATGGCAGCCTGCCAACTTAGCCGCGACCGGAGTTGCCAATACTCCACCTAAATTAACCCTTAGCAACAGTACATTTACAGAGAACTTAAACAATAATGGAGCCGTATCATTAGATGGAACAGTAGCTTCTGCTCCTACATCAACGATTACACTAAACGGAGCAACATTTGCCGTACCCAATGGAACAACTCTTACTGCAGGAACACATTTCACGTCTTCATTACCAGCAGGATTAACTGCAAGTATAGTAGTTACAAGCCCTACCACTGCAACACTTACCATAAATGGTGCGGCAACCAGTCATCCTAAAAGTCAGGTCCTGAATTCATCAATTACATTTCTAAATCCGAGTATAACAGGAGGCGTAACTTCATTAGGATCAACTACAGCTTTGGCATTAACTTTTTCTTACAAAGATCCCTATAAAATAGTTACAGGAACTCCTCTGGAAAGTTATGCCA
>JASLCD010000433.1 GCA_030146295.1 Chryseobacterium sp. | reverse complement strand
TTTATTTTCATTTCTAAACAAGTGAATTAAGAAATGCAAAATTGCTAAAAAAGTTTGATTTTTGGGTGTTAAAATTATCATAATTTTAAATAAAGACCCAATATCATATTCTGTAAAAATTTATCTCTGATAATCAGTAGGTAAACTTTTGAATATACTCGTTTCTTTTACTGTCTGAAATTCCTAATACCTGCTGAATATAGGCATCTGTAGAACCATACTTTTTATCAATCTCCCCAAAAGCAGCATCAAGGTATCTTTTTTCTACCCAGCTCAGTTTTTCCAGTACCTGCAAATCCATCTTTGGATAGATAAAATGTAAGCGATTGGCAAGACGAAGTCTTTTCTGAATAATATCTTTTCTGTAGTTGTTGGATAGAAGATATTCATTATAAATGGTTGCTTTATCAAACTTCAGAATTGTTAAGATGAGAGCCGTTGTAATGCCTGTTCTATCTTTTCCTGCAGTACAGTGATACAAAACAGGATCTTTAGATTCCAGGATTTCCGTGATGATTTTCTTTATGATTTCCGGATTTTCTGTAACATATTCGCGATAGAAATCTATCATTCTTTTGTCTGCATCAGAAGCATTCACCTTACCTTTCAGAACCAGTTTCCTTGCCTGGGCCAGCTGGTCGCCTTCATCTTCAAAAGCTGAATATTTTTTGTAGGTTATGGCTGCAGGAAGCTGATCCGGTTTCTGAGAGATTTCCTTAGAGTTTCTAAGATCAATAATCTCTTTTATTCCCAGCTTATCCATATCATCAAAAGATCGCTTTTTCAGCTGATGAAGATGGGCACTTCTATAGAATCTTCCCTCTTTTAAAGTTCTTCCTTCTGTGTTTTTAATATTTCCTACCGTACGGAAATTCGTAACTTTCTTAATATGAATTACTTTTTCAGTTTCATTTGTACCATATTCAGGGGTTTCAAAATGCTGTGTTTTGCATGCAACAATACTGCATAATGAAAGGGTGAAAACTGATATTTTAATTAATTTATTCAATAGCCTTTTTTATAATATGTTTTGGCTAAAGCCAATGGATTTTGTTTATTTATCAAAACGGGCTAAAGCCCGTTTCTATTGATCATTGATTCTTTAGTAGATGGTTGGATATTCTATTTCGCTGACTCCTACAAATAACAAAACATCTCCTGATTCATAGTCTACGGAAATCTCATCTTCAATGGCGAAATTTCGCGTTCCTATTCTTGAAGTAATGCTTAAATTTTCATTGTTCAGAGGCCAGTTAAGCCCTTTAGTAATTACATTATTCACTAATGGGAATGGATAGAGAGAAATCATTCTATTTTTTACTCCTTCTAATTTAAAATGATTGGGAATAAAATAATACGCTGAAAATTCATCATAAAATTTAATGTTCATCCGGTCTTTAAATGCATAGGCAACGGTAAGATTTCCAAGAAAATGATCCTGCTCACCCCCACTTCCTCCGAAAACATCAATCTCTGAAAAGCCTTTTTCCAGAAGTATTTCCAACGCTTTATGAAAATCTGTTTTCTCCTGATCCAATGTAAGGATAAATTTTTCCTGATACATATCTTCATCTGACCCGGAATGTGAATCAAAATCACCGGAAATAAAATCCAGTTTATCCATAGGAAAACCTAGTCTTTTCAGATAATGAAAAGCACCATCTGTACAGGCAATTAAACCATAGTTCTCCGGATTGGGTAACGATTTTGGAGCATCTCCGTTGATGAAAAGTAATGCTTTATCTCTCATTCGGATTCCAGTATTCTTCCGGTTCGTTGTTCAGTTTTGAAATATATCTTGCCAACACAAAAAGATAATCTGAAAGTCTGTTTAAATATTTGATTAATTCAGGACGTACTTCTTCGGATTCATTCAAAAATACCAATGAGCGTTCTGCTCTTCTGCAGATGGTTCTTGCAGCGTGTAAAAAAGTTGCAGATTTCCCTCCTCCTGGAAGAATAAAATACTGAAGTGGTTCCAACTTTTCGTCAAAGGCATCCATCCATTGCTCCAGTTCTTCAATTTCGGTTTCTGAAATAATAATCGGGAGGCGCGATTTTCCGTTGGCCAGCATCAGTTTGTCTACTGGTGTAGCAGCCTCAGAACCTACGGTAAACAAATCAAACTGTATTTTTTTAAGCTGTCTCAAAACTTCTTCATCTTCGATATGGCTTTTTGCAATCCCGATGAATGAGTTCAGCTCGTCTATATTTCCATAACTATCTACTCTGGCACTGGCTTTGGAAACTCTTGTTCCGCCATATAATGCCGTCTGACCTTTATCTCCTGTCTTTGTATAAATTTTCATAGTACTAAAATACCTTTTTTTGTAGAATGTAAAAAGTAAAATGTAGTAATAACTTGCTATTCTATCTGAAAAAATAAAACTGACATTAGAAATTAATGTCAGTTATTTTTTTGCATATGGGTTGTATATCTTTTGAGATTGCGTGTGCTTTTTAAGCATGACAAAACAAATGCTAATTCTTTTATTTAACGATTAAAAAGTATAATTAACATTCAGCTGAAAAGTTGTTCCATTGAATCCGAACTGATTCACTTCCCAAGGATACTTGAATCTTCCTCCAAGATCTGTTACTATATCTCCTTTGGTATCTATTACGTCCGGATAAATATTAAACAAATTATTTACAACTCCGGAAATTTTAAGGTCTTTGGTGATTTTATAGGTTAAAACTATGTCTGTAATTACCTTGCCGGAAAATGTCTGATCTTTGGCAGGATCAGTTGCGTGCTGCCATGTAACAGAACCAAAATAAGTATTATTAAGGTTAAAGTTAAACTTTGAAATGTCATACGAAAGACTAAGAATAGTTTTTGTTTTGGGTCTTGCAGAGGTAATTCTGGATTGTTCTTTTCTATCAAAAAAGTTTTCTGAATAACCATTTTCAGCCAAAATATTCGGAACGGCAATATTATCTACAATTTTAGTTTCGTTATAATTGAAAGCAGCAATAACTCCCAATTTTCCTTTGCCAATAGCGGAAGTATAATAATTTGCGACAAAATCTACCCCTTGAGTCACTGTATTTACAGCATTGGTAAAAAACTTCAGGGAAGTTATTTTATTATTGTTCAATATTACCTCCACAGGGTTTGTCATATCCGGACTCCCCGGAGCACCGGTTTTGTAACCAATATCTCCTGAGAAAAGTACCCGGTCTTTAATTTTTATTCTGTAATAATCAGCTGTAATCGTCAGATTTTTAAAAGGCTTTATGGCAAATCCTCCAGTAATATTAAAGGCTTTTTCAGCATTTAATTTTGGTACACCTAGATCTGATCTTACAATTTGAGAGTCGTTATTAAAAGTCCCCTGATTAGCTACCGTATTCCCTGTAATTTTGGTTTGAACATTAGAATAATAAATCTGGTGTAAGGAAGGTGCACGGAATCCTGTAGAAACAGATCCACGGAAAACTAATTTATCATCTAACAACTTATATCTTGCATTTCCTTTCCAGGAAACATTATTTCCAAAATCACTGAAATTTTCATATCTCACAGTTCCTCCAACTAATAGATTTTTCGTAACATCCCATTCAGCATTCAGATAAGCTCCCATATTCTGACGATTTTTATTTATTTCATTCTGAGGCTGCAGTCCCGGAAATGACTCTGCACCGGTTCCTATATAGGACGCTTGCTCTCCTGCCGTTGCCTGGTAGTTTTCATTGCGCA
>JASLCD010000430.1 GCA_030146295.1 Chryseobacterium sp. | reverse complement strand
CTACTATGATTATTTTACCATTTTTAAGGTCTTCAATAGCCTCTGGAATAGTATTTAATTTAATATCGGACATTTTTACTTTTTATTTTTGCAAAGATACTCATAAAAATAAGCATCTGCCAATTAATTATGAAGGGTTTATTACGCGTTGGATAAAGAGTTGGCTGCCTCTCTGAAAATTTCGTAAGACCTCAGTCTTTTCTGATGGTCGTAGATATGGGAATTGATCATCAGTTCATCCACCTGGAATTTTTCCTGAAAATTTTTAAGCTTTTCCTGAACTTCAGCCTGATCTCCAATAAAAGTATATCTCAGCTTCTGCAGAACCATAGATTTTTCCATTGGTGACCAGATTTCATCCATATCATCAATAGGCGGAGCAAAAGGTTTTCTGTCATTTCTTACAATGTTGATAAAAGCCTGGAATAAAGTGGTAGAAATTTTATGAGCTTCCTCGGAGGTTTCTGCTGCTACACCGTTTACACAGGCAATAATATAAGGCTTATCCAGATATTTTGAAGGTTCAAAATGTTCTCTGTATATTTTAAAAGCCATTTCCATCTGCTCCGGAGCAAAATGTCCTGCAAAGGCATACGGTAAACCAAGTTCCGCAGCCAGCCATGCGCTGTCTGTACTTGATCCCAGAATATAAATGGGAATATCCAGCCCTTCTCCGGGAATAGCACGAACCATAGCATCTGAATTTTCCCTGGAAAAATAACGCTGAAGTTCCAGAATCTGTCTTGGAAACTGTTCATTAATAATAGCCGGATTTCTTCCCAAGGCCTGAGCCGTCAATCCGTCAGTTCCGGGTGCTCTTCCTACTCCGAGATCGATTCTTCCGGGAAAAAGAGACTCCAAAGTACCAAACTGTTCCGCAATGATCAAAGAGCTGTGATTGGGAAGCATAACACCTCCTGATCCTACTCTGATTGTTTTTGTTCCATTGGCAATAAAACCGATCAAAACTGAAGTTGCTGAGCTGGCAATACTTTCCATATTGTGATGCTCGGCCAGCCAGAATCTTTTATAATCTAAATTTTCAGCGTGATTAGCTAATGATAAGCTGTCCTGAAAGGTATCATGAATGCTTTTACCTTGCTTTACCGGAGCAAGATCCAAAACAGAAATTTCAAAATTTTTCATATTGAGATGTTATTTTTCTTTGGTCTTAAAAAAACCATACAAATTTAAAACATAAAAACTGCATTAGTTACTTTTTGTAATTAATAAAACCGATCGGTTAATTCAGGGAAAAACTATTGGAATAAAATTTTTGTTTACTTGATTTTGTCTATGCAATATTTAAATTAAATACTACTACTAAAAACAATATTTTAATAACAATAATTCAATAAAAAGAGAAATATTTATTATATTCGTATACCAAATCATTAAAAAAACTTTAATATGAACAAAAAATCCGACGGATTATTTTCTGAGAAAATTTTCCCAAAAAGAACTGTCTTTATGAGCATTATTATGACTGCTGTTCTAACATCGTGTAGCAAGAATAATGAAGAAATCACTTCAGAAGCTCAAACCAACGCTTTCAATGTTGAAAACGTCAAAAAAGGGCAATTGAACGGTCAGGAAATAAGTTATGAAAGAAAAAACGGAATGAATTTTTTCCAGGGAGACATTGTTCTGTCTGACAAACAACTGGCAGAAGGCAGTACAGTGAACAAAGGCGGTGCCAGCTATTCAAGATGGCCAAACGGTAAAATTTATTACACCATTGCCAGTAACATGGGTTCTATCAATGTCAACAAAATCAATTCTGCCATCAGTGAGTACAATAACAAGACCAATACTCAATGGATCTACCGCACCAATCAGTCTAATTATGTTGAATTTATTTTTGGAAGTTCATCAGGATCGGATGGCTGGGCTCATATCGGTTATCAGGGAGGAAAACAAACCGTTTCTCTGGACCAGTATATTTCTGTAGGATCCGTCATTCATGAGATGGGACATACGGTAGGACTTTATCATGAGCA
Source organism: Chryseobacterium sp. (assembly GCA_030146295.1). Taxonomy (GTDB): domain Bacteria; phylum Bacteroidota; class Bacteroidia; order Flavobacteriales; family Weeksellaceae; genus Chryseobacterium. The sequence continues at coordinate 2,488 of JASLCD010000430.1, read as the reverse complement.
TACCCGTAAGGACAGGGATCAATATGTAAAAATTCTGTGGAACAATATCCAAAGCGGGCAGTCTTATAATTTTAATATCTATAATTCGGGAACGGACATTGGCCCTTTTAATATTAATTCTGTGATGATGTACTGGCCTACATCTTATTCCAAAAATGGCCTGCCAACAATCACAAGAGCGGATAACTCCAACTTTACGTATAACAGAACCGGTTTTACAACAGGAGATATTAATACGATCAACACAATGTATCCTTAGTTTTCAAAGAACATAGTTAAAAAAAAGAACTCTATGAGTTCTTTTCTTTTTTATAGTTATAATGATTGATCAGAATCCTGATTTCATTGAATTCAAAATGACTAGGCAGTGCATTCTTCCACTCAGTAAGGGTTTCGTGTGGATTTTTGTAGAATTCATCTTCAAAAGCTTTGATTTTATCTGAAGTGATGACTCTCGAAATATCGAGCAGTCCCTGCTCTGCAAATTTAGCAAGATGCCCAATAACGGTTTCTTTTACCAAGCCTCTTTCCAAAGCAATTTCACCGATAGTTTTTCCCTGTTCAAACAACTGGAACGTTAAAACCTGAGACGGAACTTTAGCTATTTTCAGATTGATTTCTTTATCATTTTTTTCATCTAAAAGCTTAGTTTCAAGAAGATAAATTCCTCTTAAACTATTCAGATATTCCTCAATATCTTCCAGCCAGCTTTTAAATTCCTCGTTGTATTGTTTTAAACCTTTCGCTCCTTTTATTTCAGCATAAAATTCTTTCAGAGGATCAAAAATTTTATTTCTGGTTTCTGTAAAGAAGAAGTTAACGGCACCTTTTGATTTGCTTTCAATTTCAGACCAGTCTTCTTTTTGCTCAATAAAATTATTGACTTTCTGGAAAATGACGCGCTCAAGCTTTTCAAAGATTTTCCCCAGATTTACCGCTTCATGTTTCAACTGCAGATAAAGCTGTTTAGTCTTGGCATGATCTATATTCTTGGTCACAATAGAAAGGTTATTCCACTCTTCTACTTCTTTTAAAAACCATGTGCAGTCAAGGGTACGAAGCACTTTTCTGATGCTGTAGTCATATTTCTCCTGATTCAGAATAGCTTCCACATGATCGTTGGCAATAGTATCGGTATGAAAATGTAAAATCCTGTTATCCTTGAAAATAACTTCAGGGGTAATTTTTGATTTCAAAACAATTCCTTCCAGTGTTCTGCAACGGGATAAAGCCACATATACCTGACCGGCCGTGAAACTTTTCCCGGCATCAATGATTACTTTATCAAACGTAAGACCCTGACTCTTATGGATGGTAACAGCCCAGGCCAGCTTTATGGGAAATTGCTCAAAGCTGCCCAATACTTCTTCCTGAATATTTTTCTCGTTATCAAGGAAATATTTTTTCTGTTCCCAGGTTTCTCTTTTTACCGTAATTTCATTTTCACTTTCATCCAGTACAACCCTTATTTCATTTTCGTCCAACCCAATGATCTCCCCCAGCTTTCCATTAAAGTATTTCTTTTCACCGGAAATATCATTTCGGATAAACATGATCTGAGCTCCAATTTTCAATTCCAAGAACTGTTCGTTGGGAAATTGGTTTTCTTTAAAATCACCTACAAGTTTAGCTTCATAAATTTGAGGATCTACTTTTATCTCTGCCAATTTTTCAAGATTGATCTCATCAGCCATTTTGTTGTGAGAGCACAGGTATACGTAAGATTCTTTCCCCATGTCAAAATCAGGATCGTATCTTTCATTGAGGTGGTCAAAATCTATTTGGTCCACATCACCGTCACGGATAGCATTCAGAATCGACAGAAACTCCTGGTCTGTCTGTCTGTAAACTTTTGTCAGTTCAATGGTAACAATCGGGATTTCCTTAATAGCGTGGCTGTCAAAAAAGAAGGGTGAATTGTAATACATTTTCAGAATATGCTCATCCCTTACCACAGGCGGAAGCTGAAACAAATCTCCAATGAACAACATCTGCACTCCCCCAAACCTTTGATTATTCCTTCTGATAAATCTCAAAGAAAAGTCCATCATATCCAGAACATCAGCTCTCAGCATTGAAACCTCATCAATGATGATGATCTCCACCTCTCTCAGAAGTTTAAGTTTATCTTTCCGGTATTTGAAATGGGGCATCAGATCGGCAATATTATTAGCCAAACTGGTGTCTATTCTTTCTGTTGTAGGAAGAAAAGTTCTCAACGGCAGTCCAAACATAGAATGAATTGTAACTCCTCCCGCATTGATTGCAGCAATTCCCGTAGGTGCTATTACAATATGTTTTTTCTTTGTTCGTCTTACAAAGTCATTGAGAAACGTCGTTTTACCTGTTCCGGCTTTTCCGGTCAGAAAAACACTTCTGTTCGTATATTCTATTAAGTCAAAAAAATGATTGTTCATCGTCGTCAAAAATACGGAAATGAATTTGAATTTCTTACCTTGGCATAAGTTTTGAAAATTCTTAAAAAGAA
>JASLCD010000358.1 GCA_030146295.1 Chryseobacterium sp. | reverse complement strand
TGAATAATTATATTAACGACAAAAAGCTGAAGAAATGAATCTTGCAGAGGCAATTATCCTTAAAAATATAGAAAAACATCCTATAAAAGCGGCCATCGGATTTAAAAAGAAAGAGGGAGGCTGGAAAGAGCTGAGCTGGAAAAAATTCAGTGAGGTTATTTTTAAAACAGCCAATGCTTTAAAGGAAGCTGGAATTCAGGAGAATGACAGAGTCGCTATTTATTCAGATAACTCGTCAGAATGGATGATCGTTGACCTTGCTTCAATGGCCATTGGTGCTGTTACAGTACCTATTTATTCAACCAATAATGCGGAGCAGGCAGAACATATCATAAACGATTCCGGAGCTAAAGCTGTTTTAGTAGGAAACCAGATGCAGTATGATGCCTGTCTGGAGCTTTTACATAAAGAAGGAAATAATCTTGAAACCATTATTATTTCTAAAAAAGCAGTGTGGATCAAAAAGGAATTCAACAGTTTCTATCTGGAAGATTTTATAGCAAAAGCTTCACCGGAGCTGGATATCTGTAAGAAAGAAAATGATGATACAGCCACATTGATTTATACCTCCGGCACAACCGGAATTCCAAAAGGAGTAATGCTTACCCATGGTAATTTTATTAAAGCATTTGATTCTCACTTTGAATTTTTTAAGTTTAAAAACTTTGAAGAAGAGCTTTCACTGGCATTCTTACCCCTAAGCCATGTTTTTGAGAGAAGCTGGAGCTTACTTTGTTTATATGGTGGGGCCAGAGTGTACTTCCTGGAAGATCCAAAAAATGTAGCCAAAGCACTCGAAGAAGTAAAACCTACTGCGATGTGTGCTGTACCTAGATTTTTCCAGAAAGTGTATGCCGGAGTGCTGGAAAAAGCAGAAGAAGGTTCATCATTGAAGAAGAAAATCTTTGACTGGGCGCTTAAAACCGGATGGGAAACTGCAGAATTAAGAAGAAATGAAAAACCGATTCCCTTTGGATTGAAATGTAAAGAATCTATTGCAGATCGATTGGTTTTCAGTAAAATAAAAGAGAAAATGGGTGGGAGACTTTGGTTTCTACCTTGTGGAGGAGCTTCACTATCACCGGAAGTTACCCGTTTCTTTGACTCAGTAGGAATTCACGTGACTGTAGGATACGGATTAACGGAAACTACTGCAACATTAACCCTTTTCCCTTTGACTCATTTTGAACATGGTACAAGCGGAAAACCATTACCCGGAGTAGAAATGCGTATCGGAGAAAACGATGAGATTCAGGCAAGAGGAAACGGAATCATGAAAGGGTATTATAAGAAACCTGAAGAAACCCAGAAAGTATTCACAGAAGACGGTTGGTTCAAAACCGGTGATGCAGGAAAATTCGACGATAAAGGAAATCTGATCATTACGGACAGAATCAAAGATCTGATGAAGACTTCCAATGGAAAATATATCGCTCCGCAGCAGATCGAAAATCTTTTGACCAACAATAATTTTATCCAGCAGATTATGCTGATTGCAGAAGGAAGACAGTTTGTTTCAGCACTGATTGTTCCTAATTTTGAATTTTTACAGGATTATATCAAAAAGAATCATATTCCTTTTACCCATTGGGAAGATGCTGTGAAAAACGAGACGGTGATCAACCTTTACAAAGAAAAAATCAAAGAATTACAGAGCCACCTGGCAGATTATGAAAAAGTGAAGAAATTCACCTTAATGCCTGCAGAATTTGACATCAATACAGGAGAAATTACCCCTACATTGAAAGTCAAAAGAAATGTGGTGATCAAAAAATATGCAGATATTATAGAGAAAATGTACTAAGCGGTACACTTAAATCAGACTATGACGACACAAGATTTTATAGGAAAAGAAAATTTCACCATTCAAACCCAGACGGTTTCAGAAAGCTGTCCGTCTAATATTGCCCTGATTAAATACTGGGGAAAATATGAGAATCAGATTCCTGCCAACCCTAGCATCAGCTATACTCTAAACCATTGTAAAACCAATACCTCAATGGAGTTTATAGCAGACGAAACTTTTTCAGTACAGACTTTTCTTGCTGGGAATGAAGAGGTGAAGTTTGCAGAAAAAATTGAGAAATATTTCAAAAATATAGAACAATACCTTCCCTGGATTTTAAGAGGGAAATATATTATCAGAACAGAAAATACGTTTCCACACAGTTCAGGAATTGCCAGCTCAGCATCAGGATTTGGAGCCATTGCAAAATGTCTGATGGCATTGGATGCTTCATTTACAGGAAAAACTTCTGAAGAAGAATCTTTGAGAAAAGCATCATTTTTAGCAAGATTAGGAAGTGGAAGTGCTTGCCGAAGCTTGTACAACGGACTTGTGGTGTGGGGAAAAACTGATGAGGTAGAAGGAAGTTCAGATTTATTTGGAGTACAGTTTCCGAATGCTGATGTTCATGAGGTATTCAGAAATTTTAATGACTGGGTTTTATTGATCCATGAAGGACAGAAAAGTGTTTCTTCAACGGTAGGACATGGTTTGATGAATACGAATCCTTATGCAGAAAGAAGATTTCAGGAAGCAAGGGAAAATTTTATTCCGATGAAAGAAATCCTGAAAAGAGGAGATATGGAAAGCTTTATCAAGCTGGTAGAACACGAAGCGCTTACATTACATGCTATGATGATGATGAGTGATCCTGCTTTTATCCTGATGAAAACCGGAACATTGGAAGTCATCAATAAGATCTGGGATTTTAGAAGAGAAACCGGACTTCCTTTATTCTTTACTTTGGATGCAGGAGCTAATGTTCATCTTCTGTTCCCGAACAATGATTCTGAAGAAAAGATTAAAACTTTCATCGAAGCTGAATTATTACAGCATACTCAGAAGAATGGAGTAGTGAAGGATGTAATGAAATTCTAAAATTAAAAATATTCAATAGGAGTGGGCTTTAGCCCACTTTTTTATTAATCCTCAGTAACCACAGTTTCCCGTTCGCCATCTTCTTTCTTTCCTTCCTCGATCATGATTTCGGCTTCGGCTTTCTCTTCGGAAGTTGCTGTTTCAATCAATTCCTCCTGTTCATCGTTGTGATGATCTATGAAAAACTCGCAGTATACAGGAAGATGGTCTGAACCAAAATTTTCCAGTGTCTTCAGCTGTTTAATAAAAATATCTTCACTGTGAAACATCAAATCGATAGGAAACCTTAAAAGACGGTATTTCGCATGGAAGGTAGAAACAAAAGAATGACCGATCCTGGGATCTATCAGATGACTTATTTTTCTGAAAAGTACAGATGATCTTGACCAGGCAACATTATTAAAGTCTCCCACGACAATAACAGGTTTTTTGATATCCTTTACACATTTGGCAGTACTTAGCAGGTCGCCATCCCTTTCCTTTGAAGTTTCCTCTTCCGTAGGACTTGGCGGCGGTGGATGAACCCCGAAGAAAACAAAAGAAAAGCCATCATCTGTTTTCATGTGGATCTCAATACTCGGAATATCATCAGCAACAAAATAATGCGTTTTTGCTTCTTTTATTTCAACTCTTGAATAGAAATGCATCCCGTAGGTATTTTCAAGAGTCACTTTATGCTGGTAAGGATATTCTTTTTCCAGTGTTCTCATTGCTTTTTCCCAATCACCGTTACTTTCCATAGTCATGAAAAAATCCGGATTGTGCTTTTTAACAAGACTGGAGAACCTGTTATATTCCTTATTGAACTGATAAACATTGGCAGAAATAAAATGCATTTTATCAGAAGACTTGTGACGTTTTCTGTGCTTTTTTACAGGATAAAGAGGAGTGTACTTGACGAGAGTCTGACTGTGATAGGCAAACAAAGCCAATAAGAACCCCTGATAATACCATAAATGTTCTTTCGGATCGATGGTAAGTCCAAGCAGAAAAGTGAAAAATATAAGATAAGTAACCTGTATTTTAGCAAATTCAGGAACCCTGAATATCCAATGGGAATGCTGAATTTTGGGTAGTATAGTCAAGACCAGTAAAAGTATGGCCAGGGTCAGATAGATAATCCACATATAAAAGCTCTGAAATAATTTTGTTACAATTTAAGGAAAATGAATTTTAAAATTTATTCATCAATTTAAATTTTATTTTATCTATTTTTATGTATCTAAATCTGTTCCATGAATAAAATAGTTGTATTTTTTTTTCTTATCAGTATTTCATGCTTCGGTCAGCAGAACAAAGATATTGAGAAACCTATCCGTAACTTATTCCTAGGCATGAAAAATGCAGATCCTGAGCTGGTAAAATCTGCTTTTGCAGAAAATGCAGTTCTTCAGACCATTTCTAAAGACGGTACCGTGAAAAGTGACAGCATACAGGACTTTATTACTTCGGTTTCCAAATTCACAAAAGGAGATCTGGATGAAAGAATTATTATAGAAGCCATTCATACAGACGGAAATCTGGCCAGCGTATTTACTCCTTATTCTTTTTATTTAAAAGAAAAACTCTCCCATTGCGGAGCTAATAGTTTTCAGTTGGTAAAACAGAATAATGAGTGGAAGATTCAGTATATTATTGATACGAGAAGAAAAGATAACTGTAAAGAAATACAATAATAAAAAGTAGTAATTAGTTTAACATTTTAAAAATGAAGATCCATCATATAGCAATTATTTGCTCAGATTATGCCGTGTCAAAGAAATTTTATACAGAAATTTTAAATCTCAATATGATCCGGGAAGTTTACCGTGAAGAAAGACAGTCTTATAAACTTGATCTGGCAATAGGAGACCATTATGTGATTGAATTGTTTTCTTTTCCTGACCCGCCTCAGCGCCCTTCACGTCCTGAAGCATGCGGCCTGAGACATCTCGCTTTCTCCGTTGAAAATGTTTCGGAAAAACGAAATGAACTCATAGGAAAGGGGCTGAACTGCGAAGAAATCCGCATAGATGAATTCACTGGAAAAGAATTTTTCTTTACCCAGGATCCGGACCAGTTGCCATTAGAGTTCTATGAAATGTAAGATTTAGTGGGCGTAACCTGCAAAGAAACTTACTGCCATAATCGCTAAAACAATAGAAGAAATGACTACATATACGTAGTCTTTTTCTTTTAAATAGCCTATTAATGCGAAAACAATTCTCATCAAAGGAGTGATGATCAACAGAAGAATTCCCAGCTGAATGATGGCCATCCCTTCTCCTTTACAAAGGGAATCCCAAAAATGTCCCCATACTTTTTCAGAAGAAGTACCTACCACAAGGCTGGTATATTTTTCAGGCATTACAAAGCCCTCAGTAAACAATTTGATAAAACCGATCAGTGATGTAGCCACAGACAGAATAACACCCAGTCTCAGAAGATTCCCTACGGAACGGTTCAGATCAACATCTGTAAAATTCTTTTTCATTATCTGAAGCTTTTGGTGATACCGTTATACATCATATAAACCGAAAGAATGGTAATAACAATGGCAAAAAATACTTTTAATTTTTTGGTCTTTGATACCATCAGCGTCTTTGAGCCGATAAAACTTCCGATGACAACTCCAATCAATACCGGAGCTACAATGACAGGAATAATTTCTCCTCTCTGGAAGTAGATCAGTGCACTCGCAACAGCTGTTACTCCAATCATGAAGTTACTGGTTGTTGTAGATACTTTGAAAGGCAGTTTCATCATATTGTCCATGGCCAGTACTTTCAATGCGCCGGAACCAATTCCTAAAAGTCCGGACATCGCTCCTGCAAACATCATCATCAAAAATCCAGGAACTGTATTTCTTGCAGAATAGCTTTTCAATATTCCTTTATCCGGGAATGTTCCGTACAGTTTCAGTTTTTCTTCCAGACTTCCTTTGATCAGAGGTTCCTGATGATCCGGCTTTCCTTTAAGATTCAAAATAACTGTAAGAAGAAGAATACTTGCGAAAATAATTCCGATTGTATTCGGATTAAGCATTCCTGAAACCAGGGCACCAACAATAGCTCCTGCCGTAGTAGCTATTTCGAGAAACATCCCGATTCTCATATTGGTAAAACCTTCTTTGACGAAAGCTACAGCCGCGCCGGAAGAGGTACCAATCACCGAGATAAGTGAAGCACCGATAGCATAATGCATTGGAACGCCGAATCCCAGCGTTAATAAAGGAATGATAATAACTCCCCCTCCTAAACCCGTAAGTGAACCTAAAAGACCAGCGGAAATTGCGCCAAGGAAGAGTATGATGATTT
>JASLCD010000062.1 GCA_030146295.1 Chryseobacterium sp. | reverse complement strand
ATGAAGCAAAAATCGTCTTAATTCTTCAAAATCTGAATTTATTTCTACAGTTTTTTTCTCCTTTTTCATAAGCTCATTCAATGATTCCGGAATTTCAATCTGAATGTGAATGGCTTTTTCCACAGCATCAGGGAATTTTACAGGATGGGCAGTACCCAGGATAAATCCTTTTTGATCAGGATTTTCTTGCAGATAATGTTCCATTGCGGCAAATGCGACAGCACTGTGAGGTTCCAGAATATATCCGTATTTCTCATAGACTTCTGTGATGGTATTTATTGTTTTGTTATCATCAATAGAATAGGCAGATATTTTAGTTTTTAACGCTTCAAAATGATGGCCGAAAAGTTCTAAAATCCTTACAAAATTACTTGGATTTCCCACATCCATGGCATTGGATAGGGTAGCGACCGCTTTTTGCGGCAGATAATTTTGGGTTTTAAAATAATCAGGAATTACCTCATTGGCGTTACAGGCTGCAATAAAATGACTGGCGGGAAGACCTCTGAAATGAGCGAGAAGCCCGGCACAGATATTTCCGAAATTTCCACTGGGAACACAGATGGCCGGATGTTCTTTATGAAGCTGAATCCATTGTTTCAATGCTATCAGATAATAAATCTGTTGGGGAAGCCATCTCGCAATGTTGATGGAATTGGCTGAAGTCAAGAACAGCTGATTATTGATTTCTTTATCTGAAAAAGCCTGCTTTACAAGGTTCTGGCAGTCGTCGAAACTGCCGTTTACCTCCAATGCTGAAATATTTTCTCCTAATGCGGTCAACTGTTTCTCCTGAACCGGGCTTACTCTGTTTTTAGGGTATAGAATTACCACGTTAATTTGTGGAATTTTATAGAATCCATGAGCAACAGCGCCTCCAGTATCTCCGGAGGTTGCCACAAGAACGGTAACTTTTTTCTGCTGATCTTTCAGAAAATAGGACAGACACCGGCTCATGAATCTCGCTCCAATATCTTTAAAAGCTAATGTAGGACCATGAAACAACTCGAGGATTGATATCTGCTCATTGATCTTTACCAAAGGGATTTCAAAACTTACTGTTTCCACAGCAATTTCCTTAAGAATCTCTTCTGGAATGTCATCTCCCACCAAATCTTTCATGCATTTGTACGCAATTTCTTCATGAGAATACCGATGAAGATTTTGAATAAATTCATTGTCAAACTGAGGAATGTTTTCCGGAAAAAACAATCCTTTTTCTTTTCCCTGACCTTTTATGGTTGCCTCTCTGAAACCGATTTTTTCAAGAGGATCTTTTAAATTATAATATTTCATTGCTGTTTTTTTATTGGTAAGCTTCTTTGATGATTTCAATACCGCCTGGATTTATTTTTGAAACATATACAAAGTTTTCTATGTCAATTTTATCATATACTGATTTCATCATCTGAGCTATTTTTTCTGCCGTATCTTTTTGTTCTGACAACATAAAAATAGAAGGTCCGGATCCGGAGATTCCTCCACCCAAAGCTTCCAACTGCAAACTTCTGGTTTTAATTTCATCAAATTTCGGAATCAAAATACTGCGGATAGGTTCTATAATGACATCATTGAGACTTCTGCCAATCAATGAGAAGTCGTTTTTCTGAATTCCTGCTACCAGTCCGGCTACATTTCCCCATTGTTCCACGGCACTTTTTAATGTGATATTTTTCTTTAAAATCTGTCTTGCATCTGAAGTTTTAACTTCCACCTGCGGATGCACGGCTGTTACAAATAAATCAGGACTGTTCAGCGGAATAATATCAATTGGATTGGTAGATTTTACAAGGGTAATTCCTCCATAGAGACAAGGTGCTATATTATCAGCATGTCGTACTCCTGAAGCCAGTTCTTCTCCAAACATGGCAAAATAGACCATTTCCTCTTTTGATAGTCTGTTTCCTAATAATATATTGGCTCCAAAGGCGGCTCCGGCGGCACTTGCCGCACTGGAGCCGAGCCCGCTTCCAGGTTTTATATGTTTATGGATCGTCACTTCAAAACCATTTTTCAGATTAAAGTATTCCTGAATTTTTAACAGAACAACACCTGCAACATTATGTGAAGGTTCTTCAGGAAGCCCAAAAGAATCAGTATGTTTTATAATTATTTCTGGGGTTTCCAATAACCTGAATTCCATTTCATCATAGGGATCATGGACTGCCATTCCCAGAATATCAAATCCGCAAACCAGATTGGCAACTGTAGCGGGAACTTTTAATTGTACTTTTTTCATAACTGTATTTTTAAATAGAACGGATAATATCTGCAAAAACTCCGCTTGCCGTTACATCAGCTCCGGCTCCCGCACCTTTTACAACCAACGGCTGTTCCGAATATCTGAGGGTTTTGAAAATGACTATATTGTCTTTACCATAAAGATGAAACAGGTCACTTTCCGGAGCGATATGCTGTAGTCCCACCTTTGCTTTTCCCTCTTCAAATTCTGCGACGTATTTTAATATTTTGCCTTCGTTCTGAGCATGGTTCAGTAAGTTTTTAAAATGATCTTCATACTTTGTAAGATTCTCATAGAAATCACTTACACTTCCCTGCATACATTCCTCAGGCAGGAAACCTATGTTTTCAATCTCTTCAAACTGAAGCGGATATCCGGCTTCTCTGGCAAGGATTAAAATTTTTCTTGCCACATCAGTTCCCGATAGATCCAGTCTTGGATCCGGTTCTGTGTAGCCTTCCATTTGAGCCTGAGCTACTACTTCGGAAAAAGTTCTGCTTCCATCATATTGATTAAAAACAAAATTTAATGTTCCACTCAATACAGCCTTAATAGATTGAATTTTATCACCGCTTTTGATCAGGTCGTTGATCGTTCCTATTACAGGAAGTCCTGCTCCTACGTTAGTTTCAAAATAAAAATTGCAGTTGTGGTTTCTTGCGGTATTTTTTAATGTTTTATACTTTTTAAAATCTGAGGAGGCCGCAATTTTATTGCAAGCCACGATATTTACACTTCTTTTTAATAAACTTTCATAAACTTCAGGCACATCAGGACTTGCCGTTACATCCACAAAAACAGAGTTTCTCAGGTTCTGACGGATAATTTCTTCAGCAAATCCCTGCACGGAAGCTTTTTCTCTGTGCCGGTCAATGATAGAGTAGTCATCCTGTGATATTCCTTTATCTGAAAATACCATATGGCGACTGTTGGAAATTCCTGCAATTCTCAGATTGATTAAAAAGTTTTCCTTTAGATAAGCATTTTGGTCATAGATCTGCTGGATCAGCTTGGAACCTACATTTCCGGTTCCGCAGATATAAACATGGATTTGCTTAATTTCAGATTCAAAAAATTCTTCGTGCAGTACATTCACTGCTTTTTTGCTGTCTTTTTCCGAAATAACGATACTTATATTTCTTTCTGATGATCCCTGGGCAATAGCTCTTATATTGATCCCGTTATTTCCCAGACATCCGAACATTTTGGCGCTCACACCGCTTCTGCTTTTCATACTTTCTCCAACCAGAGCTACGATGGAAAGTCCTGTCTCAATTTTTACAGCATACACCCTTTTCAGGTTGATATCATCCGCAAAAGATGAATTGATGGCTTGTTCAGCACGTAAAGCTTCTTTTTCTTCGATTGCCATTGTGATGGAGTGTTCCGAAGACCCCTGTGTAATAAGGATTATATTTATTTTTTCATGGCTTAAGCACTGAAATAATTTTGCTGAAATCCCCGGAATTCCTACCATGCCGCTGCCTTCCAGCGTGAGGAGTGCAATACTGTTCATGTTTGAAATTCCTACCGCAATCTGCTTTTCATTTCCTGAAGATCTCAGTTGGTGAGAAATCAAAGTTCCCTGCGCATCGGGATCAAAAGTGTTTTTGATGATCAGGTTTATGTTTTTTTCCATGACTGGCTGAATGGAAGGCGGATAAAGTACTTTTGCCCCAAAATGGGACAGTTCCATAGCTTCATGATAGGATATTTCTGAAATGGGTTTCGCATTGGAAGCCAAACGTGGATCAGCAGTCATCATTCCACTTACATCTGTCCAGATCTGGAGTTCTTCTGCATGAACGGAAGCTGCCACAATAGAAGCTGTGTAGTCAGAACCTCCTCTTCCCAGTGTTGTTGCATTATTTTTTTCGTCATGGGCTACGAAACCGGGGCCTACGATAATACGATTCTTATTTTCATTCAGAAAACTGATAATATTATTTTCTGTGCATGTAAAATCTACTTTTGCATTGGTGAAATTACTGTCTGTTCTGATGAGGTCTGCCAGATTTATCCATATACAGTCCAGTCCTTCATGCTGAAGTTTTGCGGCTATAATTTTTGAAGATAAAAATTCTCCATAGGAAGCAATTTTATCTTTAATTCTGTCGGTAAGCTCACCCAGTACAGCGATCCCGTTGTAAAGGTCTTCTATATCATTAAAATGTTTTTTAACAAAACTTAGCCATGAACTCTGTTCTGTGATAGGGAAAAGATCTTTAACAAGACTGATATGTTTATCTTCAAGACCCTGAACAACCTGAATGTAGCTCTCATCTTTCACAGATGCATATTCCGCTGCTTTGATCAGTTGGTCGGTAACGCCATGAAGTGCCGATACAATAACGACTATTTTGTTTTTTAAAGATTCTTTTTTTATGATTTTTTCCACCAGGAGGATATTCTGAGAATGGGCGACTGATGTTCCGCCGAATTTTAAAACTTTCATCAATTATTTATTTGAAGTTGGATATAACGAAGTAGCTACTCTTTAGAAAAAAGAGTCCAGGTACCGGAAATAATATGTGAAAATTTACCCCGTTATGGGGTAGTTGTTGTAGTTGTGAATGTAGAAACAGAAGATATGCCTGAAATAGGTGATTTCAGAGCAGAAATATCAGATATGTTTCTTAATAAATTCATTGTAACGGAACAAATGTACAACTTATTTTGAAACAGCCAAATTTTAACGAGATAAAATATATTTCCTTTTTTGGAGATATATTTGCTGTAATTAATTAAAAATGTTACATTTATAACATTAACTAATAACAAAATAAATATGAAAAATCTAAAGAAAATCAATCGAAACGATTTAAAATCAGTTAACGGTGGAATAGGTCCTTGTACTGCAAACTGTCCTGTCGGACCTTACGGACCAGGTCAACCGAGATCATGTGATGATTATAATGCTTTGCCGGATTGTTGTAAAGGAAGAGTGCTGGTGAGCTTTGAATGCTTTGGTCCTTATTAATTTTTAATGACAAAAATTTGTTGTTTTTTTATGAGTGAACACTAAAATTATTATACTATGAAAACAATCAAGAAACTATCAAGAGAAGAGAAGAAAAGTATCAACGGTGGCTTCACAGATATCCAGATTGAAGCATGTGGAGGTGAGCAATTCGTATGTTTCCGCAAAGGCGGATGGGGATGCTGGTTAAAACCAGGAGGTACTTGCTATGCACCGATGCTATAGGTATTGACTGAAAATTTAATTTAAAATAAAAACAACCATGAAAAATTCAAAAAAATTAAACAGAGAAAGCTTAAGGGCTATTATTGGAGGTGGAGGAGACACCTGTACTGTTGATCTTGACTGTGGACCAAAAGGTTGTGCAGTGTGTACCGACTTTAAAGGACGTAAAGTTTGTCTTTACCTTTTCCCTTATGATCCATCCATCCCAGGTAGCTGCCCAATCCTTGAAGCGTAATCAAAAATAGTAAAATCAAAAAAATAATTAAAACTACTATGAAAAATCTAAAGAAATTAAACAGAAAAGAACTTCAAGCGCTGCAAGGAGCAGGTCCTGCTACATGTACAGGATGTCCTAAGAATACGACTTACGGAAATAATCCTGGCGATGCTCCATGCGAAGCTTTTCAAATGCTTCCTGACCGTTGCAAAATGTGCGTGATTGTGGATATGTCGTGTATGAGCGGAGGAGTTTCTTAAAAGATAATTTGACTTTATGAAAAATTTAAAAAAACTGAACAGAAGAGATTTGGAACAGATGAAAGGGGCTGGTGTATCGAGATGTGACGGCTGCCCTACGCATCTGGTTTTTGGACCAGGTTCTTCCAGTGATCCTTCGTGCGAGGCATATTGGACCTTGTCTGAGAATTGCAGAATGTGCGTTGTTGTGAGTGCAGATTGCTTTGTTGCCATCACTGCAGATTAAAAAAAAAGCACTGTTTTCACAGTGCTTTTTTTTAACAGTTATCCGGAATATACATTCCTCTGGGTACGCAGATCAATTCTCCATTACATCCCACTCCGCAGGTTTCATGTATTTCGCAGTTTAAATTGCATATGTTGCTGCCTCCGTTTACATTTTTAAGACTTCTTCTGTCTAATTTTTTTAGATTTTTCATATTTATTATTAGTTTGAATTCTAAATATAATAAATATTGAGTCACAAAAAAATTATTTTATACTTTTAGAAAGATCCAGCATCGCTTCAATAGGTTTCAATGCTCTTAATCTTAATTCTTCGTCGATAAGGATTTCAGGAAGTTCATATTTCATACATAAGTACAATTTTTCCATTGTATTACGTTTCATATAGAAACATTCTGAGCAGTTACAGCTTTCATCAAAAACCAATGCGGGAATCAGTTCTTTGTGAGGAGCACGTTTTCTCATTTCGTGAAGAATTCCTTCTTCTGTAGCAATGATAAATTTCTGACAGTCATCTTTTTCTACATAATTCAACAGGGCAGAAGTGGAACCGATAAAGTGAGCCAGTTTCAGTACGGCTTCTTCACTTTCAGGGTGTGCAATCAGCTTGGCATCCGGATTGTCTGCCAGCTGCTGGGCAATTCTTTCCATTGAAAAAGCTTCGTGCACGATACAGCTTCCATCCCAAAGAATCATATCTCTTCCCGTTTTCTTCGATAAATATCTTCCCAGGTTTTTGTCTGGTGCGAAAATAATAGGTCTGTCTTTCGGAAGCGCTTCAATTACGGTTTCAGCATTTGAACTTGTTACAATGATATCACTTTCTGCTTTCGTTTCTGCATTACAATTGATGTAAGTGGCAATCAAAGCATTCGGGTGCTGTTCACGCATTTTTCTTAATCCTTCTCCGGAGCAGCCATCCGCCAGAGAACATCCGGCCATGGTATCAGGAAGAACTACTTTTTTAGTTGGGTTCAGAATCTTAGCTGCTTCAGCCATGAAATGTACGCCGCAGAATACGATCATGTCTGCATTGGTCTCTTTTGCCTGCCTTGCCAGCTGTAAAGAATCTCCCAGGAAATCAGCGATATCCTGAATCTCTCCCGGCTGGTAATAATGGGCAAGAATAACAGCATTTTTTTCCTCCTTAAGCTGAAGAATGGCTTTTACCAATTCTTCTCCCTGAGGAATGGCTATATCTTTTATATCCAGAAATCCTCTGACAGGAATTGCAGATTTAGCTTTTTCTAATGTTTCGGTACTCATATCAACCTCAATTTTTTATCATCAGAAATCAGAGGTTAGAAATTAGAAGTTAGATTTTGAGAGTATTGTGATTACTTCCATCTTCCGGCTTCTATTTTCCAGCCATTAATTACTGATAAAACTTTTTATTAAACTTTCTATTTCTTTTTTAGCTACATCAAGATCAGTATTAATAACGATCTTATCAAACTCGCTGGCATAGGACATTTCTTCTTCGGCCTTTGCTACACGGGTTTTTATGGTTTCTGCATCATCTGTATTTCTGGAGATCAATCTTCGTTCCAATTCTTCAATGGAAGGCGGTTCTATGAAAATAGAGAGGGCTTTTTCACCGAAATATTTTTTTAACGAAATACCTCCTTTTACATCTACATCAAAAATAACAACTTTTCCCTGATTCCAGGTTTTTTCTACTTCAGATTTTAAAGTACCGTAATATTTATCAGTATATACTTCTTCATATTCTACAAAAGCATCTTCAGAAATTTTCTGTCTGAATTCATCCGGTGTCAGAAAATGATAATCTACCTGATGAACTTCATTTCCCCTCGGCTGTCTTGTGGTACATGAGATTGAAAAATTCAGCTCAGGAAATGTTTCCAGTGAATGTTTTACCAATGTAGTTTTTCCGCTTCCTGATGGTGCTGAAAATATAATTACTTTATTCATTTTTCGGGGTTTCGGTTTCGGGATTGTGAGCTTCGGGTAGTGATTCCGGAGTATTTGTCTTCGGAATTCTTACCTTGCATCTCGAACCCCGCAACTTATAATACGTTTAACGTTTGTTCTTTAATTTTTTCAAGGTCATCTTTCATCATCACTACCAGTTTCTGGATTTCTGCGTGATTGGCTTTAGAACCTAATGTATTGATCTCTCTTCCGATTTCCTGAGAAATAAAACCCAGTTTCTTTCCGTTGAAAGATTCATTGTCCATTACTTCTTTATAATATTTTAAGTGCTGGGTAAGTCTTACTTTTTCTTCAGAAATGTCGAGTTTTTCAGTGAAATAGGCCATTTCCTGATAAAAACGCGTTTCATCTACATTTTCAAATTCTTTTAAAGATTTCTGATAACGCTCTTTAACGCTCACAATTCTTTCTTCTTCAAAAGGAATCACTTCACCAAGATACTTATCAATATTCTGAATATTCCTGTTAAGTTCTTCATGTAAAATACTGCCTTCAGTTCTTCTGAACTCTTCAAATCTGTCCACAGCATTATTGACAATTTTTGCCAATGCTTCCCATTCACCTTCTGTAAGTTCATCAGGTCTTGATGTGATGGCATCAGGAAGTCTTACCGCCATTTTTAGATATTCGAAATCGGGACCGTCAGAAGCTATATTTTTAAGTTCTTTGATATAGGAGTCAATTAAGTTTTTATTAATTTTTACATCATTGGACTCTTCAAGATTCTCAATATTTACGTAGCAGTCTACTTTTCCACGGATAATTCTATCATTAAGAATTTTTCTGATTTCAAATTCTTTTTCTTTATAACGTAAAGGAATTTTAATATTCAAATCAAAGCTCTTGCTGTTCAGAGATTTAATATCTATTGTAATTTTTTTTCCTTCAAAAACATCTTCGGCTCTACCGAATCCGGTCATTGATAAAATCATAGTTTTTTATTGTT
>JASLCD010000318.1 GCA_030146295.1 Chryseobacterium sp. | reverse complement strand
TTCTTCATTTGACAATATTTAGGTTGTTTTATTTTTCAACAACAAATATAGTCATTTTCTATAATCTCAAAAAAACGAAGGTAAATCGAACATTTACAATCTATTGTCTTTTCAAAGCACTTCGTAAATAAAACAACCATAAAGTTGTTTTATTGGAATATATTTTTACCTTTGTAGGACAATAATCAAAAAAATAAATACGATGAACCCATTTACATTACCTCAGATACCATATGCTTATGATGCTTTGGAACCTTTTATAGATAAAGACACAATGACGATTCACCATCAGCGCCATCATCAGGCCTATGTTGATAACCTGAATGCAGCGCTGGCACAAACCAATGAAACCAATCCGGACCTTGATTCTCTGCTGCAAAGGATAAGTGAGTACAGCCCTGCTGTAAGAAATAATGGCGGCGGACATTACAATCACTCCTTATTCTGGGAAATTCTTTCTCCTCAGCCCAAGCTTACCCCTGAAGGTACACTTAGTGATGCGGTCATTGCAACTTTTGGAAGCCTAGAGAACCTTAAAGCAGAAATGAAAAAAACCGGGTTGTCACAATTCGGGTCCGGATGGGTATGGCTTTTTGTAAAATTCAACGGAACTCTTGCTATCAGCTCCACCCCTAATCAGGATAATCCGATGATGGATGTTCTTTCGATGAACAGAGGTTTCCCGATTCTTGGAATAGATGTGTGGGAACATGCTTATTATCTGAACTATCAGAATAAAAGGGCAGATTATCTGGACTCTTTCTGGTCTGTTCTGGATTGGTCTTCTGTGGAAAGAAAATATGAAGAGGCTTTATCAAAAGTAAGATCCTAACACAAATTGTCAACCAGCTATGAATCAGGAAACATTTATCAATAAAGCAAAAGCTTCAGGTATTATTGCCCTTGATCTTTCAGATTACAAACCGACAACGGAAATTGTGGAACTGGATATCAAAGATCACCTCTTCATGGGAATGATTGTCAAGGAAAAAGAGTTTAAAGAATCAATTGCTTCGGTAGATTTTTCTGTATATACCGAAAAGGCAGTAGGCATCATCTGTTCTACAGATGCTATCATCCCGCCCTGGGCCTATATGCTGATTATGGAAAAACTATCCCCCTATGCTTCTTATGCCGATCTGAACAATGCAGAAAACATTCTGCTCGATCTCTGGAAACGCCGTCTCATCTATGCCAATCTGAAACAGTATAGAAATCAGAAAGTAGTTGTCCGGGCCAGTACAAATCATGATCCTGCACTCTATCTATTAGCTGCAGGGCTTCTGAAGCCATTGGTAAAAACACTGATGTATGGTGAGATAGGATTACCCAAAGTAATTTTTAAACAATAACAAAATGAAAGCAATCCTATTCAACGGATCTCTGGAAAGAAGAACACAATCTACCTCCGGACTGATTTCCAATTATTTTTCAGAACGCCTGAAAATGCTGGGAATTCAGACTGATATTTTTACCCTTGCTGATTCCGGCATTCCACTATTTGATGTCACTCTTACTAAAACACCTCTGGCAGTGGAACGCATGACCCAGATGTTCACCGATGCTGAGCTGCATATCTGGCTGGCACCGCTCTACCATGGAAGTATTCCGGGAGTGATGAAAAACTGTCTGGACTGGCTTGAAGTGACTGCCAACAGATACGAGCCTTACCTCACGGATAAAACTGTCGGGCTGGTATGCTGGGCAGATGGTCTTCAGGCTATGCAGGGAATCAATACTATGGATTCTATTGCCAAGTCATTAAGAGCATGGCCATTACCGTTCAGTGTTCCTATTGTAAGATCATCATTATTTAATCCGGAAAATTCAACTGAAATTTCAGACTTCTATTCCGGTAAGTTTGATAAGCTTATCAGCATCGCAACCTCTAAAAAAATAGAAAACCTGAATTTTTCAGATTTGATACGGCCAGTAGATTAACCTTACAGCTAAGGCTTGTCAGGTTTAAGGCTGAAATAATTGAAAATTAATGATTTAAAAACAAAAATTAGCACACTTTATGCTGCTTATGTTCAAAGAACAGTGTTGAACTGCTGTAATTAAGTTTATCAGGGATTTCCGAACCGTTCAACGTTGACGAAATCCCTTTTTAAAACCCTCTAAACATACACAATATGGCTATAAAAATAACGGATGCCTGTATCAACTGTGGGGCCTGCGAACCTGAATGTCCCAACTCAGCCATTTACGAAGGTGCCATCGACTGGCGCTGGAAAGATAAGACAAAACTTTCAGGCCATATACAGTTTCCGGATGGTACAGAGGATGATGCAGAAGCTTATCATCCAGCTGTTTCGGATGAGGTTTATTATATTGTATCCGGAAAATGTACAGAATGCAAGGGCTTTCATGAAGAGCCACAATGCAAAGCGGTATGTCCTGTAGACTGCTGCGTGGATGATCCTGATCACCGTGAAACTGAAGAAGTATTATTGGAGCGGCAGAAATTCATGCACAGTGCCTGAAGGTTGTACCAATATTTTTGTAACAAGAAGCCAGCGGTTTCTACTTATTGAGAAACGCAATATCAGTCATTTAAATAACACCTCTATTATTATGAAACCGATATTATTTTTTCTTGCCTTGCTGCCGGCTTTATTATCCGCTCAGACGGATGTTCCAAAGATCAAAAAGGAATACAACCAGCTTTTAGAGAGTTCCTCATATGGAAATAATTCAAAAGCTGGTAAATATTATGATGTCAATGGAATCAAAATGTATTGTGAGACATATGGCCAGGGACAGCCTTTGCTTCTTATCCATGGAAACGGAGGCTCCATTGTAGATTTTTCCAAACAGATTCCTTATTTTTCAAAAAAATATAAGGTGATTGTCGCAGACAGCAGAGCACATGGGAAGTCTGCTGATAAAGGAAATACGCTTACCTATGAAATGATGTCGGATGATTACGCTGAGCTTCTTCAGAAAATGAAAATTGATTCAGCATTTGTTATAGGCTGGAGCGATGGAGCCATCAACGGGCTTTTGCTGAGCATGAGGCACCCTGAAAAAGTAAAAAAACTTATCATTACAGGAGCGAACTTAAGACCGGATTCCACCGCGGTACAAGCTGATGTATTCAAAAGAGTAAGCAATAATTACTTAAAATTTAAAGAGCTGTTTGCCCAGAAGAAAGATAAAACAGATCTGGATTATACTGTTCTAAAATATAAAAGATTATTAAGCGAGCAGCCGAATATAGATCCCAAGGCACTCCACAGTATTAAAGCTCCCGTCCTTGTTATCGGAGGAGATTACGATGTCATCAAACCTGAACATACTCTGGAAATTTTCCGTAACATTCCTAAAGCCAATTTATGGATATTACCCAACTCAGGGCACAGTACTTTAGTGGTATACACTGATCAATTTAATGCTGAAGCAGATACTTTCTTTAACACAAAATTCAGAATTATTACAGACCGCGACCGGGAATTCTGATCGTATGATTAAACTCAGAAATTCCTAAAAATTTCAATATTTTATATTTAATTTCAAGAAAGGCGGGTTTTAATCCGCCTTTTATATCTTTTTCTTCTCCGAAACCTTATTTTGCTTTCATCTCAGCATATATTCTTTCAGTAAAAGGAGTTTCCGTACCTACTTCAGCACCATATTTCAGCACGGCACCGGCAAATAGCTCCAGTTCGTTTTCCTTCTTTCCCGAATTAATATCAAGCTGTAGGGAAGTTGGAGTTTCAAAAGGAAATGTAGAAGCTTTTTCAAATGTTTTATCGATGATATCTTCCTGAAGAAAGATTCCTTTTTTATCTGCGATCAGCCTGATTTCTTTCATAATTTCAGTTGCTTCTTTCTTCTGATGCTCATCCGTACAAACGGTTCCGATAGATGAATTATGCTTTGCTGTTACCAATCCGAAACTGGCAATGAAAATAAATTTCGTCCAGATATCTGATAATGAATTATCTTTAAAATCAAAGTCAATTTTACTTTCACTTAAAAGATCAGTAATCCATTCTACCGATGTAGAAAAATGCTCAGGATCTCTTCCCACAATCATTTTTCCGGTTTTTCCTTTATGCTCTACCGTTCCTCTTTCTTTAATATGAGAAGCTACATAGATGCAGGTTGGAAGAATGGTATGGTCAGGAATTATTTTCCTTATTCTGTCATAGATATCTGCTCCGTTCATCATCGGAAGCAATATGGTATCTTTATTAATCACGGGCAGCAGCTGCTTACACACCTTTTCAAGATCATATTCTTTTACACAAATCAGCACCAGATCAGGATTCTGAATCTCATTGATATTCTCCTCAACAGCGTTAGGATGTGTTTGGGTATTGGAATGTTCGGGAGATAGCAGGATCAATCCGTTTTCTTTTACTTTTTGATAGGTTTCTCCGCGGGCAACAAAAGAAACAGTACATTTTCCGGAAGCTTCATTGGCCTGATTAATTTTAAAACCAAAGTAACCACCTACTCCACCCAATCCGATAACGACAATATGTTTTTTGTTCATGAAATTATTTTTAGCAAAGATCAGTGATGATCTCCGAAATATCACTTGACAAATGAAAAGAAATTATATTTTATGAATATCCCTTCTGATCCTGCTCAGTGAGCTGTCTTTAATTCCCAGATAAGAAGCAATTATCTTCAAAGGAACATGCTGAAAAATGTCAGGGTCTTTCTTCATCAGGTTGAAGTATCTTGTAGAAGCTTTCTGACTTGCCATTTCAATCAGCCTGTCATGAATAGTATAGTAATTCAGGACAAAAAGAAGTCTGCTGAACTCTCTGAATTCAGGAATATTATGGAAATTATCCTGCACGTTTTCCAATCCTGTCTCCCAGAAAACACAATCAGTCACTGTCTGGTATATTTCTTTGGTGGGCTGTTTTCTGAAAAAAGACAGAAAATCATTCACAAAACACGGAGCAGTATAGATATTGGTTGTAATCTCCTCATTATCTTCATTCAATATATATGAACGTACATAGCCTTTTTCCAGAAAGTAAGTTTTGGTACTGATTGCATTTTTATCCAGCAAAACAGTATTCCCTTTTAATTCAAAATGGATAAATTTTTCTGTGATCTTTTCAACCACTTCCGCTTTGATGCTGAATAGTGAATGAAAGTAAGTATTAAGTGATGATTTACTCATTTAAATATAGTAATAAACCTATTTAGGACCTTCGAAAATAGTGATAATTACTGGAAATTTAGTTATTCAGAATTTTCTCCTAAAGCTTTATATAATTTAAACAGAGAGACTTTAAATGGGATAATTACGCGTTTTTACTCTATTTTTTCACGGAAAATTTAATTTCGGAAAACAGACACCACTTACGGAAAACCGTAACCTGAATGCATCCGTAACTTTGCAGTCTATCACAAATTTTGTAATTTTCTTCTTTAAAAGTAACTTTCCGCAAGCAATAATTATGGATAATGATTTCTATTATAACTTCATTGAACCTGACAAAGAAATCGCTGATTTTGTTGAAAATCTGGGAACGTTTCAGAATCTTTCGGACGAAGCTAAAGAAGTGGTGATCATTCCTGACGGAAGAATTGATTTATTTTTCTCACAGTCTTCTTCGGAACCTTTTCATATTACCCTTCTCGGGCTGGAAACTTATCCTGAACAAAGGTACATCGCTCCTCATACAACTGCATTTATCATCAGTTTCAAACCACTTGCTGTTGAATATATTTTAAATACCTCCATCGCAGATTTATTGAATATCGGAAAAGAACTTTC
Source organism: Chryseobacterium sp. (assembly GCA_030146295.1). Taxonomy (GTDB): domain Bacteria; phylum Bacteroidota; class Bacteroidia; order Flavobacteriales; family Weeksellaceae; genus Chryseobacterium. The sequence goes on along the minus strand of JASLCD010000318.1, from coordinate 9,876 downwards.
TCCTGATTTCTGGGATTTTAAAGCTGACGATATAAAGAATTTTAGTCACTGCTGTACAAAAGCAACTCAAAAAATAAAAGAACTGCTTCCTCAAAAAGTAGATGAAAGAAAACAGAAACTTTTTGAATTGGTTTATACCTCAAAAGGAGAAATGAGCGTACAGGAACTTTCTGAAAAAACAGGCTGGAGCAGCAGACAGATCAACCGCTATTTTTCCAGACAGCTTGGCTTATCATTAAAAGCCTACTCTACTATTTTACGTTTCAGGGCATCCTTGGAGCACATTGCACAGGGAAGACTCTTTCCCGAACTTAACTATACCGATCAGAATCATTTTATCAAAGAAGTGAAGAAATTTTCGGGAGTTGCTCCCAAAGAATTATCCAAAAATAAAAACGACCGATTTGTACTATTATCCGTGTTGAAAGGAAAATAAATTTGCATTGTAAAATTTAAATTAAAAATGCTGATAGAAAACAAATCAATAGCAATCGTTGGCGGAGGTCCTGCAGGACTTACACTGGCAAGACTTTTACAGTTGAAAGGTGCAGATGTAAAAGTGTACGAAAGAGATCTTAATAAAAATGCACGGGTACAGGGTTCTCCTCTTGATATGCATGAAGATTCGGGGCTGGCAGCCATACGCAAAGCAGGTCTGCTGGAGGAATTTAAAAAAGCTTTTCGTCCCGGAGCAGACAGAACGCTGATTCTCAATGAACAGGCAGACATCTTTTTCAACGACCATGAGACGAAACCTGAAGAAGATTTTGGCGAGGAACATTTCCGTCCTGAAATAGACCGCGGACCTTTAAGAAACATGCTGTTAGAGTCGTTATATCCTGAAACCGTAATCTGGGACAGTCATTTTCTTATGATGGAACGCCAGAATGAAGGATGGCTTTTGCATTTTAAAAACGGAAATTCAGCATATGCAGATCTTGTTATTGCCAGTGATGGAGCCAATTCTAAAATACGCCCTTATCTTACCGATCTTCAACCTATTTACTCCGGAATTATCATGTTGGAAGGAAACGTTTCAAAAGAAGCTGCTCCTCAGATCGATGCTATGATTAAAGGAGGAAAAATAATGGCATTCGGAAATAATAAAAATATTCTGCTGGGTCAGAAAGGAAACGGAGACCTTGGATTTTACGTAAGCTTTAAAGCTGATGAAAACTGGCCTGCTGCAAGCGGTCTGGATTTTTCTGATCCTGCGCAGATACTCCAATGGTTTAAAAAAGAATATTCTGAATGGAGCCCTATCTGGAATGAGTTGTTTGAAAATGCTATAACACCCTTTATTCCACGACTGATCTACTCTATGCCTTCAGATCAGACCTGGGAAGCACAACCCAACCTAACCATGATAGGGGATGCAGCCCACGTAATGCCACCATTTGCAGGAGAGGGTGCTAACATGGCCATGCTGGATGCCCTTGATCTGAGTGAATATTTAACGGATAACAGCTACAGCACATTACAGGAAGCTATTTCCGAATATGAGCATCATATGCGGAAAAGAGCCGCTATTGCCACACAGGAATCCCTTGAAAATGGAGAACGGATGCATTCTGAAAAGTCATTGGCAACCATGCTTGATTTTTTTAATGGCCACCTGACTTCATGATAAACAAAAGGCTGCCTCCAACCGGAGACAGCCTTTTTCAGTTAAATAAAATATTCTTCCTCTCCGTTTTTTAGATCCTGATCCGGAGATTCATGTGTGTTATTTCTTGATTAACTTAGTATTATAAGTATTCTTATCATCTTTTATAGTGATCACATACATTCCTTTTACCAATGAAGCAACGTTGATCCTTCCCTCAATTTTACCTTCCTGAACTAATCTTCCATCTGCACTGTAGATTTTGTAATCTGCTTTACCTTTAAGGTTTTTCACTTCTACGAATGTATCTGCAGGATTAGGATAAATAGATACTTCTGATGATTTTGTGTCTGCTGCTTCTCTCACCGCAAGGTTAGCATTTTCCGAAATCTTTACAGAAAAATCTCTGAAAGATCCTACAGAAACGATTCCTCCACCATTTACAGGTACTGTAGGGCTTCCACAAGGACCGCTGGCTGCATTAAAGAAAGTGCTTGCGACTCTCATTCTCAACAATTTTTCACCAGAATACGCAGTATCAGGTACTGTAAATGTTACATTTCCATCACGAAGGTAAGCCTGAGCACCAGCAGCAAAGAAAGGAAGAGCACCACTCGTAACTACTTTTTCAGAATTTTCAAAGACTCCGTTTCTGTTGTAATCTATCCAGATTTCAAGCCAGTCATTATAGTTTCCTCCTGCAAGGTTTCTAAAGTTTGCAGTGTACTGAGTTCCTTTTGTTAAATTAACAACTTTGGTTGCATCTTCACTAAAGTCAAGATATGTTTTATACACATCCAATCCGCTATATACATAAGCCAGGTTAGATAGTGTCAATCTTACAAGACCGCTATTAAATCTTCCGCCATTTCCTCCTGTAGTCATTAAACAATAATCTGCCCCCGTTCTCAGACCTTTTGTTTTAAAGGCATAATTAGTAGAGAATGCCCCCGGAACATTATTCACAACAGCAGCTACCTGCACTTCATAATTGGTTTCATCTTCAAGATTTGACAACAATACAGAGTTTGCTGCACTTGTTGTATTCGTCCAGCTTGCGGCCCCAACTTTTCTGTAATTGACAGAGTAAGTGGCTCCCGGTACTTTATTCCACGATATTCTGGCCGTTGTTTTTAAGACTTCTGTGTCTATTACAGAGACTCCAGTTGGAGCAATGGTAGTAGAAGTAGGAGCTGCTCCTACTGTTATGGCCGGAGATACTGCATAGAAAATATTACCTACTGCTGATATTCTTAATTTAACAGTCCCCGTTAAATTAGCCGGCATTTGTACAGCATAACTTCCCGTATTAGGTGTAGAGGCTACCAGATCTGTCCATGTAGTTCCGTTATTGGTTGTATAATCAATTTTTACAGCGGCTACATTATAAGGAGCGTTATTGGTGTTTGCAGCATCCCACGTGATGGTATTGGATGCATCGTTATATAAAACAGATGTTGTGGTAAGTCCGCTGAATTTGAAAGGTCCGTCATTCCCTACTGTTACAACTGTTTCGGCAGTGGAAGTCATTGGTCTTAATGCATTCTGATCTCTTACGGTTACTGCATAGTTCAATGTTCTTGGGATATAGGAAACGGTTTCCCATACCTGTTTGTCTGTCAGCACACCACTCAGTACAGTTTCCAGCTTAGGGAAATATCTTCTGCTGTTGGCTGTTCCCGGTAAAGATCTTGCGATAGCTCCTTCGGCATTATACCCCCATCCGCTATCTCCGGAAATGGTATTCCTGTCTCCTACACTGTTGTATTGTTCCCATGTATAGGTAAGAAGGTCACTTTCTGCATCTACTGCTACAGCATCCAGATAATAGGCAGTCCCTTTTGGAATTGAATAATTAACCAGTGGCGTAATTACCGGTGCAGTATTGTTGATGATATCAACAGCAACACCACATCCTACTTTAGATTCGAGGTTATTTAACACCTGAGAGATCGATTTATAATGGAAATATCCATCCATATTGGCTTGAATATTATCCTGAGTAATCCCCGGATATCCCATGATCGTTGTTCCTCCCCAAGGTTCAACATTAGCACCGGAACCTTCAGTTCTCATAGAAAAAGTATGGTTGGCTCCCAGCTGGTGTCCCATTTCGTGAGCTGCCATTAAATCAAATACTTCTCCTACAGGGTCTGGGCTCATTGAAAAAGCTGCACCTTTCCCTAAAGAAGTATTAGTAGCAGGATTTGTACAAACAATTCCTATTCCTCCGGCATTTCCGTTTCTGCTTTCTCCCACGTTGCGATGAAATACGTGTCCAATATCATAATTGGCATTTCCAACATCCGCCGTCAGCTTTTGTTGCAGCTGTAAGTTTAATGACGGATCATCTGCTGCCGCCGGAGGTGTATAAAAATCGTTAGCAGGATCTATATAAATAATTCCCGGAAGATCCAGCACATTAAAATGAGCTCCAAAATCTCTTTCAAAAACCCCATTGATTCTTGTCATTGTGTTATTGATCGCAGCGACAGCCCCCGCAGCTGTTCCTCCGTGAAATTGTGTATATTCTCCGGTCACGGCCATAGCCATTCTGAAAGTTCTGTATTTGGTATTTGTAGGTCTGTTGGTAATTCCTACATTGGAAAGCATCTTTCTCCCGTTTTCCACCAGTTTACCAATCTCTTTAAGATCATGCTCCGTATCACATTCAAACCCGTGCATATCTCCTTTTTCCTTTGTTTTATAAAAGACACCGTATGTCTGTTTATCTGTACTTATGGGTTCTATAAACTGAAATATGCCATCTTTAATGATCATAGACTGCATATCATTCGGGGATGTACTGAATCTTAAATATTTAGAAGGATCATCCAATCCAATCCCAACATAAGATCCCAGCTGATATCTGTCAACAAGTGATTGATCCATTACAGGATTGCTGTAAACAGAAAATTTCTCAATCTTTCCTTCTGCTGTTGGTAAAGAAATAATAACAGGGCGTGCATTTTTTCCTGTTTCTTCGGCATTTTTCAGTATTTCTCTAAGCGACTTCAGGTCTACTCTGTAAGAATGCTGTACCTCTACTCCTTCTCTTATCTGCGAGTTTTTTTGAGAGACAGATTCCCATCTCTGAGCATTGAAAACCGTAAAGCAAGACGCTAGTGCGCAAACGAATAAAATTCTTTTTTTCATAGATTTATTTAAAGTTATTTTTGGGAAGCTCATTGAAAATATTATTCAAAATATTGTTTCAACTTCTATTCTTGAGTCATGTTTAATGGCAAAGGCAACATTATCATAAATTCAACAAAATGAAATATATCGTATAATATTCACAATAAAACTCTCTGCAAAACTTATATATTTTTAATAAAAAACAAAAAAAGATGATACTACATAGATACACTTTTATCGTAAACGACTAAATATCAATAATTTACATTCTGACTTTTTTTGTATTGTTAATTTGCAGGGTTTAAAAAAGATAAAATTCTCTGAATATTCCAATCAAAATAGAACCGAAAAACAAACTGAAAATCAGAAACAAAACAATACTTATGTGCTACTTAAGCAACTTCCAAAAAGATAAATTATAAAAATACAGGCTAAAAAAATGGAGCATTTTAGAACCACCATCACTTTTTTTTATCAATAAGCCTCTCAGACAACCGACAAAAATAACAATCTGTATATCAATAATTTAAAAACACAAATACACGATGTAGTATTCGTGTAGTAGAGCTTTTTTTCTTGATTTCGTTAAAAATTTTCATATTTGAACAAAGAGACCACGAAAAAAATTCAAGTGGTGAAAAGAGAATATTTCGAGTACTGTCTGACATGATGAATCAGACAGTTTTTTTTTGGAATTATTTCAAGGTATCAAAGAAATGATAAATATCTGTTTCTCCGGGAATATTCAGTTTCTTTCTTATTCTGTATTTTTTCTGCTGGACACTTCTATGCTGAACCAGAGTATAACTTGCAATTTCCTTAGATGTAAAATGCAGTTTCAGCATCGCACAAAAAATCAATTCAGAACTTTCAAGGCCGGGATTAATTATTAAAAGCTGCTGTATAAACTCAGGATACACTTCTTTAAAACGATTCAGAAATTCAGGATCATTTTTCTTGCCAAGTTCTATGATCTCTTCCTGCTTATTGTCATTCATCCTCATTTTCAGATTTTCGGCTTCTATAGTAAGCACCTCTTTTCTTTTTCCCAAAACCCTGATAATTCTCCAGGCATATAACCCTAACAGAGAAAGACCAATCAATGACAGAAAGATAATCCAGTATATTTTACTTTGATGATGGTCGGCATCTTGTTGTGCTCCCGTAATAAAAGACTCCATATCCTGATTGATTGTAGCCAGTAAGGATGTATTGGTTTTATAATAAGCATCTGTATATGCTTTCAAATAAAAGTATGCTTTTTCTTTATCTCCTGTTCGTTCATACAATACCCTGAGATCATTATAAATATATTTACCATAATAGGCATAGATCCGCTTGGTTTTTTCATTGATTCTCAAAGCCTTTTTAAACGTTTCTTCTGCCTTATCATATTGTTTGTTGGTAAGAAAATATTCTCCCATAATTGTATTGGCATACAGTGCAATCCCGTCTTCCTTCCCTCTTATATTCGCTTTATTATAGGCAATAGTTACATATTTGTAGGCAGAATCTTTATTTTTATACATATAAACATAATCACTTATAGCACAATCTGTAAGACCAGTATTGTCCAGCTTTTTTGCCTTGTGAAAATATTCAAGTGCTTTTTCGTAATTCTTTTTTTGGATACAATAAATGGCCTGTCTGAAATAAATACTGAAAAGAAGATCATTTTTAAGCTCAGAGGGACCGCTCTTCTGTATCAGGCTCATTGCTTCATTATTATATTGAAAAGCTTTATCAACTCTTCGGAGCTCTAAATTGAAACGGCCGTAAACATTGTAAAACCTGGCTTTATGTATATTATCTTCCGAATGATCCAGGATTTCTTTTGCATTATCAAAAAGAATCTGAGACTTCTGGAAATTTTCTAATGAAATATTAAGCTCTGCCAGATTGATATAACAAAGCGCTTTTCCGTCTGCATAATTTATTTTATCAGCCTGTTTGTAATATTTTTTATTGAGATTGATCAGAGAATCATATTCTCCGGCTACTCTGAATCTCTCATTCTGCTTCAGCAGAGAAACATCAAATTTCTTTTCAGCCTCTTTCTTTGAATGAGAATGGCACGAAACCAACATAAGAAGTAAAAAAGCAAGAAAAATACGTGTCATATGTTTCTCTGTTTAAGCTAAATTTCTGTATAAATTATGATTTTAAAAATGATCTCTCAAAATGAATGGTACTCTGTTTGTGTAATTTTCTATTGGTGACTTCTGGTGAGATCAGCCATAAAATCTTTTATAAAACAGAATCTTGCCTCTTTTATTGTGATGATTTTATTTATTCTGCTAAGTTTCCAAAAAAGTCATAAATATCTGTTTCTCCGGAGATATTCAGCCTTTTTCTGATTCTGTATTTTTTCTGTTGTACAGATCTGTGCTGTACAAAAGTATAGTCTGCAATTTCTTTGGATGAAAAGCGTAGTTTCAACATCGCACAGAAAGTCAGCTCCGAAATTTCCAGATCAGGATTGATTTTCAGAAGGGTTGCTATAAAATCGGGATACAGTTCTTTGAATTTCAATAAAAAAGAAGAATCATTCCGCTTGGCAAGCTCTATTACTTCTTCCAGCTGTTTCGTCTCCACATGGTTTTTCAGCTCATCCGTCTCTTCTTTTAAGGAGTTCTTCTTTAGCTGCAACTTATTGATTCTCTTTCGTACATATACTCCTGAAAAGGTAAGAACTGCGATAGACAGGGCAATAAATAACGGAAGATCATTTTTATGCCAGTCCGACTCCTGCTTTGCTTCGGAAATAAAATCTTCAGTCGCCTTATTCATCGTAGCAAATCGGGCTGCATCAAACCTGCCCTCTTCTTCCATATATTTTTTCAGATAGAAATAGGCCTTTCCGCCGTCATTTTTTTTCTTATACAGCTCTGCCATTGCCTTGTAGACTTCTTTTATATGTGAAGAGTAAGTACGTCTTGTTTTAATATTGATATCCAGGGCTTTCTTAAGTGCTTTTTCAGCCTGCTCACTATTATCAACTTCATTATAGTAATACCCCATCGTATAATACACCCAGAGAGATTCTACATCAGTTGTTTTTTGGCTGAGCATCTTTTCATCTGCCCGTTCAATATATATACCTGCAGAATCAGGTTTATGAACAAACAAATAGTATTGGGCCACCATACAATTGCTATAGGCTGAGTTTTCCATTGCATTCGCCTTTGTGAAGCATTTTAAAGAGGTTCCGAACCATCCTTTCCAGGCATAGTATATGCCTTTGTTGATATATAGTCTTGGAAATAGTTTTTGAGTGAGATTTGTTTTGGAGGCGTGTTTTAAATAATAAAATGCTTTATTATTACATTCAATAGCTTTGTCATTTATTTTAAGGTGAGAATAATACAGACTGTAATCATTATAGAAAGTTGCTTTATGATAAGCATTGTCAGAATGTATCAGATCTTTTTCTGCTTTGTTGAAAAAAAAACGGGCTTTTTCATAATTCCCTGTGGAGACATTTACTCCTGCCATATTCAGATAGCAAAGGCCTTTTCCAGCTGTATATTTCATTTTAGCTGCCTTTTTCAGGTATTTTATATTCAGCCGGATCAAAGCTTCATATTCACCTGACAACTGAAGGTCTGAAGTCTGGTTTAATAAAGTAGAATCGAAATCTGCCCTATTTTTATCCTGAGAATCACAGCTGCATGAAAGCATACTTAAAAATAACACCGTGCAGATTGTACGGGCTATTATTTTCCTTATTTCCTTTGAGTGTTTTTTTCTAGTTTTAAAAATGATCAAATTAATTCTTTCCATCAGCACCACTTTTCCCTATATCTACCTATACATATTTTACTGAAACATGTTGATAAATTTCTACTATTATTCTATTATTTTCCCCAATAAACGTTATAAATATACATAATTTATCATGCTTATTATGAAATAAGCCGTTAATTTTTCAAAAATGTAACATTTAAATAAAGTACCAAAATTCCCCCTTAAACAGGCCTTTTTTAAGTTTTCCGAACAGCTCTGTAAGCTTTTTCCGATCAAAAAAGACTGTTTTTATTAATAATAAGACTCTCTGAAGTGAAATTTGTTACAAATACGTTATCTGGTTTGAAAATTTTAACATCATTATAGAACTTCATCCCTTCATGCTCAAAAGAAATTAAAAATAATCTACATATTTGTATCGGATATTAATGAAAATGACAAACCCATACCTATGACAAGTATTAGCTATCGAAAGCTTCTCCCTGAAGAAAGCAAAATTTACCGCGCCATCCGCCTGGAAAGTCTGGAAAAATTTCCTGAATCTTTTGGAACAACCTACCAGGAAGCCTTGAGCATTGAAAAATTTCGGATCGAAAATGACATTGAAGAACAAACACCGAAAAGATTTGTATTTGGAGCTTTTGCACAGCAGAAGCTTGTGGGTATCTGTACTTTTATTAAAAATGAAAACAACACCGGAAGCCTTTATCAGATGTATATAAAAAAAGAATTTCAGGGAAAAAATATGGGGCAGGGATTAATTGAAGCTGTTATTGCTGAAGCATATCAAAACTTTAATGGCATTGAAATCATTCTGGAGGTTGCTCTCGGGAATGACAAGGCTTATAATCTGTACCGGAAAATAGGGTTCCAGAAAGTCCCCAGTCTTTCTCCTGAAGAAATCAGTATGAAATATATTCCCAGATAAGAATATTGTATCCTTTAATCTTATTCAGTTTCAACAAAAAAAACACCATGTGAAAGCTATTATTTTTCGCATGGTGTTTTTGTTTGCTTTCACCTCATTTTCTTGTTGATGTGATGCAGGCGTTTATCTAATAATGAATTGGGTAATATCTATGCAGAAAACATCCAATGGTCAGCATTTCCGGCATTTCCGTTCACTACTCATGACCTTATCACAGCTTTACTATGGAAAACGGTTCTGAATTATAGAAAAAGATGATAAAAAAACGGATTGGTTTCAATGTTTTTTAAGCTGTTTATTTCAGAAATGAAAACTGATCTTAAATAGAAAAAGGCACATTTTCATGTGCCTTTTTAATTGATTAAAACCTGTTCAGGTTGTTGGTGACCCGGCTGGGATTCGAACCCAGGACCCATACATTAAAAGTGTATTGCTCTACCAGCTGAGCTACCGAGTC
>JASLCD010000151.1 GCA_030146295.1 Chryseobacterium sp. | reverse complement strand
CCGAAAAGCAGAAACTGGTATTTATGATGCGGTATTATGATGATTTGCCCTACGAAGAAATATCAAAAATTGTAGATATGTCGGTAGGTACTTTGAAAACAAATTATCATTATGCCAAACAGAAAATAGAAGATTATATTAAAGAAAATTACGAAAGATAATTTTTGAGCCCAACAAAGATGAAAGAGTTCGACATAGAAAAACTAGAGCGTAAAAACATTTACAAAGTTCCTGATCATCTGTTTGAAAGTATTCAGGAGAACGTTATGAATGATATAAAGACAAGTAAAAAAGCACCTGTCTTTAAGCTGAGCTGGATGTATGCAGCAGCAGCATCACTGGCTTTGATCTTTGGAGCAACTTATGTTTTCAATTCGGATAATGATGATGCTCAGAAAGGATTGAATTTTAAAACAGCATATGCTGTCAATACCCAAGAACCAAAAACAGAAGGTGAACTCGCTTATGAAACTTTAAAATCGGATTTAACTACTGTTGAGAATAACGATCAAACAATTGAAAACCAAAACGGTAAAGAAGGATATGCTTATAAAGGCGTAGCTGAAACTGAAAAAACTACCGACACACCAAAACCGGTGAAAACTGTGAAGAAAAAAGAAGAAACACGAATGAATGAATATCTGGACTCGTTTTCTAATTCTGAAATTGCAGAGTTAGCAAGTAATTCGACTCAGGACGTTTATTTGGATATTTATAATTAAAAGAAAATGAAAAAGATATTATTGACGTTTTTGATTATTTATGGCTTTGGCTTAAATGCCCAGAGGACGGATTATGACTGGAAAAAGATGGATCCTAAACAAAGGAAAGAAGTCATCAATAATCTTTCTCCGGAAGAGAGAAAAGATCTCCTTAAGAAATTCAGGAACAATATGATTATGGATAATCTGAATGTAGATCCAGGTGATAAAGCTGAATTTACACAATTGTATAACGAATATCTGGATAGCCAGAAGCAGATAAAAAGTCAGTTTGATCCTAGCTTTGATCCTGAAACGCTAACTGATGAGGAAGCTAAAGCTAAATTGCAGCAAAGCTTTGAAGTAGGGCAGAAGCTGCTGGATAACAGAAAGAAATACGCAGACAAAATGCAGCAGGTAATTCCCTGCCAGAAAGTTCTGAAGCTGTTTCAATCTGAAAAAATGATGAAGGATAAAATGGATGAAAGAAACCCTCACGGACATAATAATGCTTCGGGACCTAAACAGAACCCATAATAGTTTATTTTTTTAATGTTGGACGGCTCTTACAGATCTTTCTGTGAGAGCCGTTTAATTTTGTTCTAAATTCCTATTTTTGCTTGAGTTAAAAACATAAATTATGAGAACCTTTTTTTTATTCTTCCTGATTTCAGTTTTTGCACCAGCGCAGAAAATAGAAACCATTGATCTTTCAAAATCTATCAAAGACAGCAAAAACTCTATCAAAAGTTTTACCGTGATAGATCAAAGAGCCCATCAGGAAATAGGAATGGTTATGTATCATAAGGATGAAGTGAAAGTTATTTTCGAAAATAATGCAGGCAAAGACATACAGGATTGGTTTTATAAGTACAATCCAACACGAGGAAATAATGATATGGTCTTTTTGCTTGAAAATTTAAGTATTTCAGAAGACAAAAAAGAAAAGTACTCTATCGGAAAGCTTGAATTAAAGGCAAGTACATTTATTAAGAAAGAAGACGGATATCATTTTATGGATAGAATAGATACTATTGCAACCGTTTCATCACGTACCACACCTTATCTGGCCCAAAGCCTGGCAAGGAAAGTGACTTTGATTCTTACGGATCTTTTTAAAGAATCCTATAAAGCGGCCCCTTGGGAAATTAGTATTTCAGAAAATGACTTCCCGGACTATACCTCTGTATTAAAAGAAAAACTGAGCATTCTAAAAGCAGATGAACTAAAAGAGGGGGCTTACAAAGACTATTACAGCTTTTTTACTCACAATCCTGAACCTGGATTTACTTTGCAGGCTAATGATAAGGGAATCGTTACAAAGGCTGTAAAAGGAGAGGAAAAAACGGCAATAAGACATTTCTATGCTTTTGTCTATAAGGGCATCGCATACAAGAATATTCCTGTGGGTTACACAGAGATTTTCAAAGATGATAAAGGAGTTTTTATAGAGGTAACAAAAGCAGAATTATTCCCTGAAACGGCGACAACCGGGGTTACAATTGGAGCAGCAGCAGGGGGGCTGATTGGTGGCGTTATTGGTGCAGTGATAGATGTCAGTTTATCAGGTAAGAAAAAGAATACTGTGGGACCTAAAGTTTATCTTGATCCTTTTACTGGAAATTATCTGTTACCGGAAGACTTTGGCAAAACAAAATAATATTTGAAAAGAGGGAAAATTTTACCGCTCTTCTTATTGTTATCTGTGTTTCAGTTAAAAGAAAGAATTAAGAATGAAAAATTCTCCTGCATTTTCTTATCTTTGCAAACTACAAGATTCTTAAATGAAAAACATACGAAATTTTTGCATAATCGCTCATATCGACCA
>JASLCD010000420.1 GCA_030146295.1 Chryseobacterium sp. | reverse complement strand
GCACGAATCCCTTCGTGTGGCATTTTTCTTAATAATTAGTTTTGATAAACTATCTCATTTTATATCTTTACCCCGATGGCTCAAATGGAAGATTAAAAGCAATAAAAAAATAAATATGCTCAAAAATAAATATATCTTACTAATATTTTTTGTTGGAATACAAATTTTTTCACAAAATAATATCAATTTAAATGAAAGCTATAGGTTAAAATATGATTCAGCATTTTCAAAATCTTTTGGGAATTCTTTTTTCAAAAAAAATATTAAATATTCTACTGAGAAATATTTTTTAAGTGTTGATACATTAGATATTAGCAATGATGATAATTCTAACACTCAAAACTTTTTATAAATAAAAATAAAATTTATCTATTATCGAAATTTTATAATGATAAAAAACGATATTTTTCTTTTTCAGACTTTTATACCTATAAATTTTTATATAATGGATATTCTTTTTATCAGTTAGTATATAGATTTGATTTTATAAATAATAAAGATCAATTTAATTTTGAAAATGAGAAAATTCTTGAATATTATAAAAAAATAGAAAGAAGGGAATATATTGATCCAAAAGAAGTTTTTAAAATAGCAAAATCAAAAATGTTAAAAAATATTTGCTCACAAAGTCTTGCAAATAGTAATTATTATAAGAATAAAACAGTTTGGGAGATAAAAGATTGTAGCAATAATAATGAAATCAAAGTTCTAGAGCTTGATTCAAAAAGCGGAAAAGAATTAAGGTTATATAAAAGGAATTATTATCCATGGGAAAAAGCTACTTATTGGAATGAAATTCCTGGAGAAAAAAAACAAATATTTATACCAACAAAAAAATATTAATTTTCATTACTGGTATGAGCATTTTGCTCGTATGCATGGATAAGATAAAGACTTTGAGCCGATACACATTAAAAAACCACTGCACTAGCAGTGGTTTTTGCTCTCCCATCATCAAAAACTGCTATATTTAACCAGTAAAAGAAATGTGTAAGGATAAGTTTCGCAATAAACAGCGCAGGCGCTCTTGAAATCACAGATGCCAATGATTATTACCCATTTGGGATGAATCACTTGAAAACCGGAAATGCATTCTATGGAACAGGAAGTTATAAGAATTATAAATATAATGGTAAAGAAATTCAGGAAAGTGGGATGTATGATTATGGGGCAAGGTTCTATATGCCGGATTTGGGAAGATGGGGCGTGGTGGATCCACTAAGTGAAAAAGGGCATAATTTTTCTCCTTACAATTATGCTATAAATAATCCGGTACGCTTTATTGATCCAGACGGAATGTGGATTAGTATTACGGATGGACAAGATACTTACCGTTATTCTAACGGACAAACCCAACACCAAGTAGACGGGAAATGGGTAGCAATTGACAAAAATGTACAATTATCAGATAATGTAATAGGAATTATTGCAGGTTACAAGCAATTGGAAGCGGAGGAGACACAGGAGCAGGGATGATTTCATATTATGACAATAAAGATCATGATATAAACATTCAATCAACAACAGGAGAAAATTATTATGATAAAGGTACAGCATATATAAATCCTTCCCTTAAATCAAACTATCCTACAACTGATGGTCAGGTTTCTGACTCTCCATTTTTTATAAAGTTAGGACATGAAATGGCTCATGGAATGGATCCTGAAAAGAATGGTGATGTTTTTGGACCTTGGGTTGGAGGAAGAACGCAAAGTAAAGATGATGATGTAAGCCATTCTGAAATTTTTGCATCACATATTGAAAATCAGCTAAGAGCTGAAAATAATTTGCCTTTGAGAGTTTCTTATAGGGTTTCTAAAGGAAATAAAGTAGCAAGAGGTGTGGATTTTGAGACAATGCTTATTGATAGTACTGGAAATAGTATATATTTTAATAATTATGGAAAAAACATACGCACTCAAATAAAGCCTGGAGATCCATACAGCGCCTATGAGGACTATATAAACTGTGGACAGCCGTTAAGAGGTAGATTTAATTATTATAATAATACAAAAAACAAAAAAAATGAGAATCTTTTTAATAGGTACTTTATTGCTTCTAATTACTTCTTGTAAAGCACAGAATAATCATAATTTAAAATCTGAAATTATTTCTTTTTTTAAAATTAATAATCAAGATATTCAAGATTGCAAAAAAGAAAGTGATGAATTACGCAAAAAGAAATTTGATGAGATAACAATTAAAACTCTTCAAGATGACTGCTTTGCGAGATATGATTATTTAAATTTCTTCAGAAATAATAGTTTAAAAATGTTAGAAAAAACTTCTATTGATAAAGATTTTTTAATTATTAATTATATAAGTGATAATGCATATATTCCATACAGAACAAGAACTATTTTGAAAACAGACAATAAATACTATGGTTTAAAACATTATTTTGAAGATCAAAATGGTCAATTTATTGATAAAAATGAGGAATTTGAAGTTAATAAATCTGAAATAGAAAATATTCGGAAAATTGATGAATATTTAAAAACAGGTAAGTCAGAATACATTGACCGTAGAAGTACCGGATTAATTGGGAATAACACACACTGGTATATAATACAGAATATTCAAGGTAAGATTAAAATGATTGAATTATTTAAAATTAAATAAATGCTTTCTTATATCCTTCTATTTTCTATAGTTTAATAGAGGGAGTTTTGTAATATATAATAACCATAATAGCTACTGAAAATCCCCCATATTAATATAATGGTAAAGAACTTCAGGAAACAAGTATGTATGATTATGGTGCGAGGTTCTATATGCCGGATATTGGGAGATGGGGAGTCGTAGATCCGCTGGCGGAAACTTCCAGACATTGGTCAACATATACTTATGCCTATAATAATCCGATAAGGTTTATTGATCCTGATGGTAGGGAAGCAAAAGATATTACTATTCCAAGTGGGACTGATCAAAAAGGTATTGATGCTATAATGGCAAATCTCCAAAAATTAACCAGAGATAAATTGTCAACTATCAAAGGTGTTAATGGAAAAACACATGTTGTAATTGACAAGTTTGAAAAAAATGGGAAATATGAAAATGGAACTCAATTAATCAGAGACTTAATAACTGATGAGCATAATGTTAATGTAAGAATTGGTGAAAGTAGCTTTGCTAAGGCTGAAAATAACGAAGCCGCATCAAATGGTGTCGGAACAGATTCAGATATAACATTTAACCCTGTAGGAAAACAAGATGTAAGAGTTTCTGGAGAAGATGGAAAGACTATGTACGAAACAGCGCCAAACTTTATTATATTAGGACATGAATTAATACATGCAAAAGATCATTTTAATGGTACGCTTAATAAAACTGATGCTATACATAGTTATTCAGATTTGAAGGGAATAAGATTGACAGAAACATACCCTAAATCTGAATTTAGAGCATCTGGATTTCCTGGATTTGTAGGAAAAGATGGGTATTCAGAAAATAATATAAGAAAAGAACATGGATTTAAATTAAGAGCATCATATGAAAATTTTAAAGGTCGAACTAGGTAAAAGTATGATGATAATGTTATTTGTAATTTTATTTTCATGCAAAGAAAATAAAGTAATTCAAGAAAAAGATGAAAATAATAACCTTTCGGTTAAAGTTTTATCAATTGAAAAGAAAAAAGAATTATATAATATTTCGATTTCCGTAGATAATAATAATGTTGATAAATATGTAATGTTGTATAATTATCATAACCTTGAAGAAAAAGAAACTTACCCAAAAGTGATTGATAAAGAAAAAGAAACTATTATTGATTATAACTTTTTCTTTAAAGATAGTATTAGTTATATTCAAGACCCTAATGATTTTCCCATGCAAAATACAAATGAATCATTTACTCTTATTATATTACCCAAAGGTAACACTAAGGTTATATTAAACAATATACCAATCCCAAACACAATAAATAAAAAGTACTTATATTTATATTTTAGTAAAATGAAAGATGAGATCTCCCAGGCATTACCAAAAGAGACAAAAGAGTATGATATAATTGCAAACGAGAAAGGATTTAAAAAATATAAATTTTCTAGAAAAGCAATTACTTTTTAAAGCTAAATGTATGTTTGGATAAATCTCCGCTACGCAAAGTCTTCCGACTTTGATCTTCGTGAAATAACTTCCACCTTAATTTTTGGCTTATATTCATAAATAAAGTAAAGCCACTGTATTTGCAGTGGCTTTCTTAATTCTCTTAGAAAACTATTATATTTACCAGTATAGGGATCACCTTTGAAATGCAAGGATAAGTCTCGCAAGTAATAGCGCAGGCGCTCTTGAGATCACAGATGCCAATGATTATTACCCATTTGGGATGAACCATCTGAAAACCGGAAATGCATTCTATG
>JASLCD010000418.1 GCA_030146295.1 Chryseobacterium sp. | reverse complement strand
ATGTTAAACTTCTTCAAGAAAAATGCAGCGCTTATCTGGGCAAAAAAACATGTTCAAAAAGCGGAGGAATTCAAAAAAAGTTCGGAGAAAAATCAGGAGGATTTATTACTAACTCTTGTCAATACTGCTCAAAAAACACTTTTTGGACGGGAACACGACTTTGAAAACATCCATTCTGTAAAGGAATTTCAGGATAGAGTCCCTGTGGCAGATTATGAAGACCTTAAACCTTATATTGAAAGAATAAAAAAAGGACAGGCCAATATTCTATGGACTGATACTCCTGAATATTTTGCAAAAACTTCAGGAACGACTTCAGGCTCTAAATACATTCCTATTTCTAAAGAGGGAATGCCTTTTCAAATTGCCGGTGCTCAAAGTGCCCTGTTTCATTATATCAACAAGAAAAACAATGCTGATTTTGTCAACGGGAAAATGATTTTCCTACAGGGAAGCCCAACACTGGAGGAAATTTTCGGAATTAAAACGGGAAGATTATCCGGCATTGTAGCACATCACATTCCCAATTATCTTCAAAAAAACCGTCTGCCCAGCTGGGAAACCAATATTATGGAAGACTGGGAGGCCAAAGTAGATAAAATCATTGAAGAAACAGAACGTGAAAACATGACCCTGATTTCAGGAATTCCACCATGGCTTATCATGTATTTTGAGAAGTTAACGGAAAAACATGGTAAAAAGATCAAACAGCTTTTCCCCAATCTTCAGCTTATCGTTACCGGAGGTGTCAATTACGAACCTTACCGTGATAAAATGGAAGATCTGCTGGGAGGAAAAGTAGATATTATCCAGACATTTCCAGCTTCTGAAGGCTTTTTTGCTTTTCAGGATGATTATACAAAAGAAGGTCTTCTGCTCCTCACCAATCACGGCATTTTCTATGAATTCATTCCTTTGGAAGAATATGGCAAGCCTGGTGCAAGAAGATTAACGTTAAAAGAAGTTGAGCTTCATAAAGATTATGCCCTGATTCTTACCACCAATTCCGGATTATGGGCTTATTCTATAGGAGATGTGGTAAGGTTTATCAGCAAAGATCCTTACAGGGTTCTGGTAAGCGGAAGAACAAAACATTTTACATCAGCATTTGGAGAACATGTAATTGCTTTCGAGGTGGAAGAAGCGATGAAGGCCGCTCTTGAAAAATACCCTGCACAGATTACAGAATTCCATCTTGCCCCGCAGGTAAATCCGGGAGAAGGGCTCCCATATCACGAATGGCTGATCGAGTTTGAAAAAGAACCTGAGCAATTAAAGGCATTCAGAGATGAGCTGGATTTACAGCTAAGAGCAAGAAACACGTATTATGATGATCTTATTTCCGGGAATATTTTACAGAAACTGCATATTACCATACTAAAGAAGAATGCTTTTCATGAATATGCCAAGGCTCAGGGAAAATTGGGAGGTCAAAACAAGACTCCGAGATTGGCTAATGACAGAAACATTGCAGATCTCTTAGAAATTTATAAAAAATAATCATATTTTTTCAATTCCAAAAACATATATTCAAAAAAAATTATAAATTTGAAAAACTAAAAGAAAATAATGAAAGCATCTGTACTGTTGAAATCATCTTTACTAACATCTTTATTTGTTATCACGTCTTGTGCAACGACAAAATACAGCGAAGATATTTCAAAAAACAACTACTCTAATCTTGAAGCCGGAAAAATATACAAAGTAACGATGAGAGACGGCTCTCCGAAGCAGACCATCTTATTCAGAAATGTGGTTGGTGATAATCTTGTAGGTACAGCAGGAAAAAAAGACAGTACGGAAGTAGTTATCCCTAAATCGAATGTAGCGGCTGTAAAAGACAGAAGAAAAGCAAGAATTGCTGCCGGAGCTACGATTATCGGGGCTGCAGGTGTTGCTGCAATTGTAATCAGTTCTTCAAGAGCTGACTAAAATAGATTTTATCTTTTGAGATATATTTAATATATCTTTCAAAAATTGTCATATGGATAGTCCTAAATAAATTTTTAGGGCTATTTTTGTTCATGATTTCCTTTACCCCGTTACAAACATTACAAAATGTTGAGTTCAGAAATCTTCTCACCGGGAGATTTTTTATTGTTTTAGCTTTCAGAATGCTGGCCACTTTACTAGGATGGTGGGTATATCAGTTAACAAAAGATCCATTTTCAATAGGCCTTATTGGGCTTTCGGAGGTAATTCCTGCTGTAAGCTGTGCGCTGTACGCCGGACATGTTATCGATATGAATGAGAAAAAGAGACTGCTTCTCATCTGTAATTATGCTTATATTTTCCTGATCGGGCTTCTGCTGATTCCTGCATTTTTTGATGTAGAAATGCACTTTACCGGCCATCAGATCACATATTATATTTATGGAGTTATCTTCTTTACGGGAATAGCAAGAGCATTTATCGGACCTATTGTTCCTTCCATGATTCCTAAAATTGTAAAGAAAGAAAATCTTCCCAACGCAGTAACACTGAACCAGGCGACCTTCCTGATATCTTCTGTCTGCGGACATGCAATAGGTGGTATTCTTATCGGGTATATCGGTGTAAAGTGGACGTTGGTTGCTATTTTAGCATTAATATTTGTTGCCTCATTATTTTTCTGGCAGCTTCACAAGCAGCATTCGGAATACAAGAAAGAAGTAGTAAATGTTGTGGAAAGTATGCGCGAAGGCATCTCTTATATTTTTAAAACCAAAGAGATTTTGGGAGCGTTGTGTCTTGATATGTTCGCCGTACTTTTTGGAGGTGCGGTGGCTATGATTCCGGTATTTGCCACTGATATTTTAAATTCGGGAGCTGAAGGTTTCGGATTGCTGAATGCAGCATCGGACATTGGCTCCATGTGCATCATTACCATTTTATCTATTGTTCCTCTTCGTAAAAATCAGGGGAAAATACTCCTTGCCGTTGTTACGGGATTCGGACTTTGTATT
>JASLCD010000101.1 GCA_030146295.1 Chryseobacterium sp. | reverse complement strand
TCTTCGTATTCCTTGGCGGTTTTCCACTCGATCATCTTATAAAAATTTTTCTCAAAGATACGGAATTACAGAGAAATTCTCTGTGTGAAATTTACCCATCCTTTCAATAAGGGAGATAAATTTTTCATTCAAAATTTCAGCTTATGGATATTGGATAAGAATGTATTTTCAGAATAAGCAAGAGGGACAGTTTTTTTGAAAAACAAAAGCCGGAACATTCCTGTTCCGGCTTTTTATTATTGAGTTATCAAATGATTACTTTGCTGCTGCACTAAGCTCAGCTTCTTTAGCTTTCATTTCTTTAACTTTTTCAATGTTTTTAGTTACTACATAAATTTCCTTTAATGCAGAAACGGCATCAATGCTCTTTGGATTTGCTTTATACCAACCTTCTGCGTATGGTAATGCCTTTCCAAATCTTTCTCTTCTTGCATCGATCAATTTGGAAGCTTCATCCGGTTTGTCTTTTCTCAATGCATTGATCTCTGCTACTACTTTAGCATCATCACCAATAGTTGTATACACTAGGTTTTGATAAGCGTCAGAGAAATCAGGCTTAAGATCAATTGCTTTTTTAAAAGATTCTACAGCATCATTGGCAGTAGCAGGGGTTTTAGCCTGCATTACACCAAGGTTGTACCAGTTTGTTGCATCGTTAGGATTTTTAGCCAACTGCTCTTTCAATCCGGAAACGAATTTATCTGTATTTCCAGACTGAAGGTAAGCACTTGTCTGAGCTTCTTTAAGCTTGGCACTGTTTGGGAATTTAACCAGTCCTTTTTCGATAACAGCAAGAGCTTCAGGTCCTTTTTTCGCATTAAGAAGTAATGAAGCCAGAGTTTCATATAAATCCGGTTCTATACTTTTTGACTGTTCCGATTTGAAATCAGTATAGTCCGCGTTCTTTTTCATAAGCTCCCAAGTCGCTTTATCTAAAGGTATTACATTGCCCGTTTTCTTTTCCTTTGCAGTATAAGTGGTTTCCACTCCTGTAAATCCGGAATTAACAAGATCTGTATATATTTTGATAGACTGATCGCTGTTATTAGCTAACGCGTGGCTAAGTCCCGCATAATACATATATATTTTGTTGTCCTGACCACTAGACTTCAATAAGTCATAAACTTCTATAAACTTAGGTGCTGCTGCTGCATAATTTTTTGCATTATATGCATCCATAGCAACCTTATTAGCTTCCTGAAGCTGGGCATTCAAAGCAGCTGCATCTTTTTTCTGTCCGAAAGCAAAAGCAGACGCTACGATAGCCATTCCTAAAATTAGTTTCTTCATAATAACTATTTTATATTAATTGTACAATTTATTCTTCAGAATCATTCTCATTTCCCTCTGCCTGAGGTTCCTCATTGTTTTCCTGGTTATCAAATAGTGATCCTATTCCTGCTTCAGTTCCTCCGATTTCTTCACTTTCGTCAATCTCTTCAGAATCCTCTTCTACATCTTTATCCATTGCTACTTTTGCAATCGCTGCAATTTCGTCATTTTTCTTAAGGTTGATCAGTTTTACTCCCTGGGTATTTCTACCCATTACTCTCATTTCATCCATTCCCATTCTGATCGCAACACCGGATTTATTGATAATCATCAATCCGTCTTCGTCTGTTACGTTTTGAATAGCAATCAGATTTCCTGTTTTTTCGGTAATATTCAGGGTAATAACTCCTTTTCCTCCTCTGTTGGTAATTCTGTAGTCTTCTACTGCAGTTCTCTTTCCATATCCTTTTTCAGATACTACAAGTACTGTTTCGTTCTCTACGTCGTTCACAACAATCATACCAATAGCTTCGTCATTATCTTCCATAGCTATACCTCTCACCCCGATAGATCCTCTACCTACTTCTCTTACTTTCTCTTCAGGGAAACGGATACATTTACCATTTTTAGTAGCGATCATGATCTGCGATGTACCATTGGTAAGGTATGCGCCTAATAACTGGTCATTATCTCTGATCTCAATTGCATTTACCCCATTTACCCTTGGTCTTGAATAAGCTTCTAATGATGTTTTCTTGATCGTACCGTTTTTGGTAACCATCACAACACTCATTTGATTTACATACTCTGAATCCTTAAGGTTATTGGTTCTGATATATGCTTTGATCTTATCATCCGGTTCAATGTTGATAAGGTTTTGTACCGCTCTTCCTTTTGCTGTTCTGGAGCCTTCCGGAATTTCAAATACTCTTAACCAGTAACATCTTCCTTTTTCTGTAAAGAACAACATATACTGGTGGTTGGTTGCAGAAACAATGTATTCAAGGAAGTCAGAATCCCTTGTTGTTGCCGCTTTATTCCCTACACCTCCTCTGCTTTGAATCTTATATTCTGAAAGTGAAGTTCTCTTAACATATCCTGCGTGAGAAATGGTAAGAACTACAGATTCGTTCGGGATAATATCTTCGATAGACATTTCTCCTCCCGAGTAATCAATCTCAGTTCTTCTTTCGTCTCCGTATTTTTCTTTGATTTCGATCAACTCCTCTTTGATGATCTGGAATCTTCTTGGCTCGTTGGCTAAAATATCTTCCAAATTTTCAATTTCTTTCATGATCGCATCGTATTCATCACGGATCTTATCAAGCTCCATTCCTGTCAAACGAGCCAATCTAAGATCAAGGATCGCCTGAGCCTGAATGTCTGAAAGTTCAAATGCCTCAATCAGACCTTCTTTTGCAGCCTGAGGGTTTGCACTGTGACGGATAATAGAAATTGCTCTGTCTAAAGCATCCTGAGTTCCTATCACTTTCATAAACCCTTCAAGGATATGCGCTCTTTCTTTTGCTTTTTTAAGCTCAAACTTGGTTCTTCTTACGATAACTTCATGTCTGTGCTCTACAAAGTGATGAATAATATCTTTAAGGTTCAGCTGCTCCGGTCTTCCGTGTACCAATGCAATATTGTTTACACTGAAAGAAGTCTGAAGTGCTGTATATTTATACAACAGGTTAAGAACAACATTCGGAATTGCATCATTTTTCAATTCATAAACAATACGAAGTCCTTTTCTGTCCGATTCATCTCTGATCTCGTGGATACCAGGAATTTTTTCGTCTTTTACAAGTTCTGCTGTTCTCGCGATCATTTCCGCTTTGTTAACCTGATAAGGAATTTCACTAACAATAATAGCGTTTCTGTTCCCGATCTCATCAAAGCTGACCTTAGCTCTTAAAACAACTCTTCCTCTTCCTGTATGGAATGCATCTCTTACTCCGTCATAACCATAAATGATACCTCCTGTAGGGAAATCCGGAGCAATAATGTGCTGCATCAGCTCATCGATCGTAATTTCTTTATTATCAATATAAGCACAGATTGCATCTACAGACTCAGATAAGTTGTGTGGCGCCATATTGGTTGCCATCCCTACTGCAATACCTGAAGTACCGTTTACCAAAAGGTTCGGAATTTTGGTCGGCATTACCGTCGGTTCCTGTAAACTGTCGTCGAAGTTATTCTGGAAATCAACTGTTTCTTTGTCTAAGTCTGAAAGAACCTCATCAGAGATTTTTTTCAATCTTGCCTCAGTATAACGCATTGCTGCAGGCGGGTCACCATCCATTGAACCGAAGTTACCCTGGCCATCTACCTGAGGATAACGCAAGCTCCAGTCCTGGGCCATTCTTACCATAGCATCATATACAGAGGAATCTCCGTGCGGGTGATATTTACCCAAAACATCCCCAACAATTCTCGCAGATTTTAAATATTTTCTAT
>JASLCD010000056.1 GCA_030146295.1 Chryseobacterium sp. | reverse complement strand
CCAGCTTCTTATACAGGACCTTCAGGAACAGTGTATGCGAATGTAACAGCATATGGATGCTCTAAAGTTGCTACGATAACATTAACTACTTATCCTACTCCAAATATCAACACCAATAACTTCAATGCGAATATATGTGATGATAATTTTGATGGAATTGTAAGTGTTAATTTTGCCAACGTTACTCCGCAGATAGTAACCAATCCCGCCAACTTCCTTGTCAGATATTATCTTACTCAGGCTGATGCCAATGCAGGAAATAACAATACTCTTCCTGCTAACTGGACATTTACAGCTAACACTACAGTATATATAAATGTAACTGGCCTTGTCGGAGAATGTCCAGCAGCTTTTGGACAGATCAATTTTACCATAGGAAATAAAGTTTCTTTGATTACAGGTACCGCAAAAGTTGATATCTGTGACAATGACCTGAATGGTTCAGAAGTAGTAAACCTTAATGATTATAAAGGCTTATTTACCACAGACCCAACTGTTATTTTATCATTTTACACTTCACTGGCTAATGCGCAGGCTGGAATAAATCCCATTTCAGCATCACAAACACTTACTTCAGCAGGTACTTTTTACGTTAGATTCCAGAGCAGTACAGCTTGTCCTAATACAGCCGCTTTAACCCTTGCTCTAAAATCTCCGAAGAAATCTGAGAGACTTCACGATCAGGTTATCTGTTCAAATGATAAAATAGTCTTAGATGCAGGGCCAGGTTTTTCATCTTATTTATGGAGCACCGGGGCTACCAGCCAATCAATATCTGCAGGAGCAGGAAATTATTACGTAGATCTTGGGTTCAACGGGTGTGTGTACCGTCAATATGTGAATGTAACCACATCACAGGCTCCTATTATTGCCAAAATAGATGTTGTAGGAACTACAGCAACAGTTTCGGTGACTGGTGGAACTCCTCCTTATAAGTACTCATTAAATGGTTTTGATTACCAGGCTTCGAATGTTTTCACCGGATTATCAAGAGGACTTCACACAATGTATGTATTAGGTTCAGACGGATGCCATCATGTAACAAAAGAATTTTTGGTCATCAATCTTATTAATACTATTACTCCAAACGGCGATGGGATTAATGATGTTCTTAACTATTCTGAGTTAAGAATAAAGAAGAATGTCAGCATAGAAGTGGCGGACCGATATGGAGCTTCGGTATATAAATCATCTGAGAAAAACTATATGTGGGACGGAAAATCTAATGGCAGAAACCTGCCTACCGGAACATACTGGTATGTAATCAAATGGACTGAGCCAGACACTCAATTACCAGTTTCATATTCAGGATGGCTTTTAATTAAAAATAGAGAGTAATATTTAACATTTATTTACATTTTATTAAAAGTATTTGATTTTTTATTTTAATTTTGTGCAAATCCTAATTCCATACACATGAAAAGATTTCTACTCAGTTTGGTATTAATTTTTTTTACAATTAATACCCTCTTTGCACAAAGGGATACCGAGCATTGGATTGCTCCTTATTATGACAGTGTCGGAGGATATACCAATATGATATACCTTTCTACTGATTCATTAACTCCTTTTGATGTAACTATTTACAATAACAATGCTGTAGTTACCACGGTTACCATCAGTAAAGGTAGCCCACAAACCTACAAGGTTGCCAACAACCTTATTTCTACGGGTACCACTACTGAAGCATTCAATGTGGGTAATAAAGGACTTTATTTAAAAGCGACAAAACCATTTTACTGTAGTTTAAGACTTGCCCAAAGTGTTCACGGGGAAGTAATTACCAGTAAAGGAAAGGCTGGAATCGGAAAAACATTTTTCGTTGCCACTGCTCCCAATACCAATACCAGCAGTATTCAAAACTTTACAGCAGGGGTGCTTGCTACTGAAGATAATACCAATGTGACTGTATCATGGAATCCTACTGCCGGAGTAGTTTTTATCAATGGAAGTCCTACTGGTAACACGCAATCCTTTACATTACAGAAAGGACAATCTTTCATTCTTGCAGGGTCTGGAACTCAGTCTGCCAACAAGACAGGTTTTATCGGTGCAAAAATAGTTGCCGACAAACCAGTAACCCTTACCAATGGAAGCTGTAATGCCAACTTCTCTACATCTCCATCAGGTAGTGACCCTGTTCTTGACCAATCAGTTCCGGTTGACAGACTGGGGAACACCTTTGCAATGGTAAAAACCAGATCTACTGCTCCTGCTCTGAACATGGAAGGAGGTCTTATTGTAGCTACTGAAGATAACACGGACGTTTATTTAAATGGCGGCGGGACTTCTGTTGCAACACTTTCTGCAGGACAATGGTATAGAATCAATGAAACCAGCTATGTAGCTCAAGGTACATCTGGCCATTCAAATATGTTTATTTCGACGACTAAAAATGTATACTTATACCAATTTATTGGAATTCTGGGAAGTGATGCTACCAACGGGTTCAACTATATTCCACCATTGAACTGTTTCCTTCCGAGAAAAATTGATGAAATCGGAAAGATCAATGAGATGCCTATTGGTACAGCAGGAGCGAGTGCGGTTCAGGATATCATTGTAAAATTAAATATCTTAACAGAGACGGGAGCTACTGTATTGGTAAACGGTATGCCTACATTACCGGCAGACGGACCATATCCTGTAGCAGGAAATAGCAACTGGGTAACTTACGGAATAACAGGAGTAACTGGAAATATTAATATTACTTCTACAAAGGCTGTAACGGCTGGTATCAACGGTGGATTTAGTTCTGCAGGATACGGAGGTTATTTTGCCGGATTCTCATCAATTCCTGTTATTGCAAAAAAAACAGGAGAATGTGTACCGGGAATCATTCTTGAAGTAGATGATGGATATGAAACATACCAATGGTACCGTGATGGGGTTGCTATTTCAGGTGCTACTACCTATACATACACTCCTACACAATCAGGAAATTATACCGTAAAAGTAACGATGGGAACATGTCCTCCTGTGACTACTCCTATCTATAAAGTACAAACCTGTTTAAAAGAAACCACTCAAGCTCTTAATGCTTGTTCTACTAAAATTATTACTCCTACGTTTACATCGTCAACACAGACAGTGGTTCCGACTACAGTAGTAATTTTAACACCTCCTACAAAAGGGACAGCTGTGGTTAATCCAAACGGAACAATCACTTATACCCCAAATCCTGGATATTTAGGACCGGACAAAATTGTTTATAAATTCTGTGGAAACTCAGTAGAGTTTACAGATTGTGAGCAGGTGACATTAAATCTTACTGTAGTACCATTTATTGTAACAGATACTTCTATTAAAGCATGTTGGTATGATGTAGCTCCTTATGCCTATTTTGATCTTACGAAAGCTAAGGTGACAGATTATAATGCTGTGACTAAAAAATATTACCGTACTCTGAATGATCTTACTGCAGGGATCAACGAGATTACAACACCAGAAAACTTCCCTTCAACAGGAGGATTTGTATATGTGAAAGTAACAACTGCTGAAGGGTGTACAGCAAATGCAAAAATCGAATTGATTGTACTTCCCATCAAAAAATCTCCAATATTGGTAGATCAATATATCTGTATGGATGCAAAAACCAATCTGGATGCAGGTTCTGGCTATGACTCATACCAATGGAGCACAGGTGCTACCTCTTCAGGTATCAGAGACGTAGGTGTTGGAGAATACACTGTAATACTTGGTAAGAACGGATGTTTCCTTACTCAAACAGTAAAAGTTAAAAAAGTTGAAGATCCAGTAATCCAAACAATTGAAATCAATAACAATACAGCAACAGTAATTGTAAGCGGTGGTAAAGCACCTTACAAATTTGCAGTTGACGGTACTGCAAACTGGCAGGATTCAAGTACCTTCACAGGTTTAACAAGAGGACAGCATACTTTCTATGTAAAAGACTTCTATAACTGTACTCCTGTTTCTGTAGAGGTTACAGTTCCTAATCTGCTAAACGCCATTACACCTAATGGAGATAATGTAAATGATTATATCGACTACAGTGAGCTGGCTTATAAAGAAAACCTAAATTTTGTAGTATATGACAGATATGGAAATATGGTATTTACCGGAAATAAATTCAACAACTACAGATGGG
>JASLCD010000029.1 GCA_030146295.1 Chryseobacterium sp. | reverse complement strand
AAATATTGATTATCACCTATTACTGGCCTCCTGCGGGAGGTCCTGGTGTTCAAAGATGGCTGAAGTTTGCAAAATATCTGCCGGATTTCGGCTGGAAACCTATCATCTATACTCCTGAAAATCCAAGTTATCCCTTACTGGATGAAACGCTGATGAAAGATGTTCCTGAGAATATCGAGATGGTAAGAACCAAAATCTGGGAACCTTATCAGCTGGCAGAAAAACTGAATAAAAGCAATAAAAAATTTAAGGCAGGACAGTTTGATGTAGGTAAAAATCAGAGTTGGAAATCTAAACTTTCGATCTGGGTAAGGGGGAATTTTTTCATTCCTGATGCCAGAGTTTTTTGGGTAAAACCTTCCATTAAGTTTTTGGAAAAATACCTGAAAGAAAATAAAATAGAGACTATTGTAACTTCCGGTCCTCCCCACTCTCTTCATCTGATTGGTTTAGGGCTTAAAAATAAAATGCCGGAACTTAAATGGATTGCTGATTTCCGTGATCCATGGACAGAGATTTCTTATTATCAACATTTGAAACTCACCAAAAGTTCGGATAAAAAGCACCGTCAGCTGGAAAGTGCTGTGTTTAAAAATGCAGATATCACCCTGGCAACAAGCTATACCGATGCTGAAAACTTCAGAAAAGCAGGAGCCAATGCGGTTTGCATTACAAACGGATTTGATGAAAGTGATTCTGAGAAAAGTGTAACAGGGCAAATGAGCAGTGCATTTACTCTAAGTTATATCGGTGTTTTGGAACAGCTCAGAAATCCTGAAAACCTTTGGAAAGCTCTTGATGAACTGGTAAAAGAAAATAAGGAGTTTGCAGCCGGTTTTAAATTGAAATTTGTAGGAAGAATTGATGATAAAATCCTTCAGTCTATAGAAAATTCAAGTCTGAAAAATCACATTCAGAATCTGGGATATCTTGCCCATGGAAAAGCTGTAGAAGAAATGCAAAATTCGGATCTTCTTCTTATCACCAATTTCCCAAATGAATCTTCAAAAGGAATCATCCCCGGAAAAATATTTGAATACCTGGCTTCAGGAAAACAGATTCTGTCATTCGGTCCGGACAAAGCGGATGTTGCAAAAATTCTGGAAGAAACCCAGGCAGGAAAACATTTCAGTTATCAGGATACAGAAATAGTTAAGAATTTTATTCTTGAAAAATTCAACCTTTGGAAAGACGGCGGTCTTCTTGAGAATACTCAACATATTGAACAGTTCTCAAGAAAAAATCTGACCCGCCAGCTCACTGAAGTTTTATAATATTAAGGAAGTTAGAAGCAGGAAGTCTACCTACCGCTTCTAACTCCTAATTTCTAAATCGTCCACTGGTCATTTACAACCGCAATCAGATAATATTTACCCTGGAATTCTTCAAATACAAAACGAAGTGTTTTCCAGTCCATATCACCATACTTTTCAGTTCCTTTGATATAGTTTTCGGTGAAATCATGTTTAGGATAAATTTCTTTTAAATTATTCAAAGAATTACCTCCACCGATGAATTTATTGAGTGAATATTGGGATGCTGTAAAATCTTTAGAAAAGACCCATTTACCGAGATAATCATTCACCGTTGCTTTATAAGGATCTCCAGAACCGTCATGTGCTCCCCATGTAAACAATGTTTTGGTAGGCTGATATTTTTCAAAATCGGCTTTAGAAAAATGTTTATCTTCTTTGATATCTACAAAAGCATACATTGAAAAACGGATTCCTTTTTCAGGATGAATCAATGCCGCAAAACTTGTGTAGTCTTTATTTTTCAGGGCCTTCAACGCCTCATCATTGGTCTGCTTCAAAACTGCTTCTTTATTGGCAATATTCTGAACGGTACCCGCACTGTCTGTTTTATTTTGTGCGATGGAATCTATCACATTGGGAACAGGTTTTCCTGCTTCTTTTTTACAGGCTACAACCAGAACCAAAACAACCAATGGAATTAGTAATTTTTTCATATTTTAAATTTTGCAGTTGCTAAAAAGCACCAAAACTGATGCCAACCGATAAATGATATAAAGTGATAAAGACTATGGGAGTTGATGGGTTATAGCTTCTCATTTTAAAAATTACATCGTACATTTGTTAGATGGAAATGTTGGATATTCTCATTATCGGGGCTGGACCTATCGGTTTGAACTGTGCCCTTGAAGCTCAAAAAAATAATCTCAGTCATTTAATCATAGAAAAAGGAACCATTGTGAACTCCCTTTACAACTATCCTTTATATATGCGCTTTTTCTCTACCGCAGAAAAGCTGGAAATAGATGAAATTCCGTTTATTTCCACCGCCCCCAAACCGGGAAGACAGGAAGCTCTGGAATATTATCAGGGCATCGCCAGACAAAAAGACCTCAACATCAATCTGTATGAAAAAGTGCTGAGTGTTTCTAAAAATGATGAAATATTTGAGATCAAAACAACCAAAGCAACTTATCTGGCTAAAAATGTAGTGATTGCTACCGGGTTTTATGATATCCCCAATCTTATGAATATTCCCGGTGAAAATCTTCCAAAGGTTAAACATTATTATTCCGAACCTTACCCTTATGCAAAACAGAAAATTGTAGTGGTAGGATCAAGCAATTCTGCCGTGGATGCAGCGTTGGAAACCTATAGAAAAGGAGCTGAAGTCACCATGATTATCCGCCATTCTGAAGTTTCCAAAAGTGTAAAATATTGGGTAAAACCGGATATAGAAAACAGAATTGCAGAAGGCAGCATTAAAGCTCATTTTAATGCTGAAATGATTGAAATTAAAGAAAATACAGTTGTTTTTAAAGCTGAAAACGGTGAAACTCATGAAATAAACAATGATTTTGTCCTGGCAATGACGGGTTATCTTCCTGATTTTGATTTTCTGAGAAATTCAGGGATTGATCTCAACGGAGACTGCCTGAACCCATTTTATAATCTTGAAACGATGGAAACCAATATTACCAACCTCTACCTGGCAGGAGTTGTTTGCGGAGGAAAAGACACCCACCTTTGGTTCATTGAAAATTCCAGGATTCATGCGAATATGATTATCGATACCATTCTTTCGAGATCTTAATAGGGAATTAATATATGATATAAAAAGGCGGGTTATTCTCAATGTTAGAATAACCCGCCTTTTCAATTCTTAGGTTTATCTGTCAGGAGATTATTTAAGCCAAATCTTCTTCTACTTTATTTTTATCTTTAAGCATCCATGGAACAATAAAGTAAAAACCGATAGCAATAACCGTTGCCAGTACTCCTGTTCCAATCCATAATATGTTAAACCCCAATTTCTCAGCAATCAGTGTTCCAATATAAGGAGTAACGATAAATGCAATGGAGAATGACATTCCGTTCAATCCCATATAAGCTCCTTTATTATTTTCTCCCGAACGTAATGCCGTGATCGTTGACATAAAAGGAAGTGTCCATATTTCCCCCACACAAAGCAATGTCATAGACAGTATCAGCGTAATCATACTGTAATCGAAAGCCAGCATGGCATAGGAAATTCCACAGAGGAAAGTTCCGATCAACATGGTAAAGGCTAGTGTAAAATATTTCTCAGCAATCTGTACCAACCCCATTTCAAGCAACACAATCAGAAAACCGCTGTATCCTAAGATATATCCGATATTTTGCTGGCTCATATGGGCAGTATCCTTATAAAAGATGGTCAGCGTACTGAACAATTGGAAGAAACATATCGAAAACAACATACAGAACCCACAGTAAATCAAAAATTTACTGTCGCGGTAAGGTGAACTTTCTTTTTTTATTTCAATGACTTCTTTGACTTTCTTTGCTTTCAGCTTGGCTAATCTTGCACGGTCTTTAAAGAACCATATATACATCAATCCTGCTAACAATGCAGCCAGCGCATTGCTGAAAAACAGAAATTCATAAGAAATAGCAGATAAAATTCCTCCTAACGCAGGTCCGATAGAAAAACCAAGATTCACCGCCATACGGTTCAGGGAAAAGGCGCGCGTAATATTTTCAGGTTTTGCGTATTTGGTTATCGCTACCGAGTTTGCCGGACGGAAGGTTTCACTTACGATACTCTGAGCCAAAATAATTCCCGCCAATCCTGCTTCTGTTGTAAAAAGCGGAATTAAACAGAATAAAGGAACACTAAGCAGCAAACTCAGACTCTGTACCCTGTATTCGCCAATTTTATCTGTGATCATTCCTCCGAGCCATGATCCGATAACCGAACCTATTCCAAAAAAACTCAGTACAATCCCTGAATTTTCAATACTGAAATGCAAATGATTCGTCATATAAACTCCCAGAAACGGAAGTACCATAGAACCGGCTCTGTTGATGAGCATTACCAACGCCAGCATCCAACTCTCCTGCGAGAGTCCTTTAAAAGAACTCGTATATACGTTAATTAGTCTCACAATAATATTTGGGGGAAAATTTGAAAATGCAAAATTAGATAAAAATAACCCAAAAGCCCTTGTTTAAACCCTTTTTTTATAAATAACCTCTATAAAAACAGACAATCAGCCGTATCCTGAAAAAAACAGTTTATTTTAATATATAAAACCCTATAAACTTTTATAAAAATCGTAAATTGCAGTAACAACAGGCGTTTTTATACTAAAAACACTGAAAAACACAGTAAAAATTTAATCAATACGAAAGAATGGTAACCTACGAGAATTTGCATGATACACTATCCTTTTACAGTATTGACTGCCGGCAATCCTATTATATCTCTTCGGGAAACCCCATTTTTGAGTTCCCAAAAGCTCCCTTCAGAATGGATTACTATGCGCTATGCATTTGTACAGCAGGGGAAATCAACATTGAAATAGACCGCCAAAAGTACAAAGTAGATATCCATAGTTTTCTTATTGCAGCACCGTCTACGATTGTAAAATTTGGAAAAACCAGTGATGATTTCACCATGAAACTGCTGTTCTTCGACAAGAATTTTCTGATTAAAAATATTTCCAATCCTTTCATCATTGAGAAAATGAATCTTTTCTCCAAGGGTTCTTACAGCATTGTAAAAACCACTGCAAAAAATTCTCACCTCCTTCAAAACCTTCTGGACTATCTTGAAAAAAAATCGAAAAAGGAGGGCAGATTTACAGAAGAGATTATCCGTACCATTATCTTTAATCTTCTGCTTGAAACTGCCGAAATCATAGAACAGGAAAATTCTGAAACCCAAGGAAAAGAGGAAGGGAAAAAGGATCTTTATCTTAAATTCAGCAAGCTGGTAAGAGATAATATTACGCAACAGCGAACGGTTCAGTTTTATGCCGGCCAGCTCCATGTTTCCAATAAATACCTTATAGAAATTATTAAAAAAGCAAGTGGAAAAACACCTCATGAAGTGATTGATGAAACTTTGCTGAAAGAAGCGTACGTCATGCTCGGAAATCCGGAAATCACAATATCGGAGATTGCATTTGAACTTCAGTTTAATTCTGCATCAGCTTTCGGACGGTTTTTCAAAAAACATACTGCCTTATCTCCTTCAGAATATAGAATTAAAGAAAATATTCAGTCATAAGAATTTGGGGATAATAATTCTGAACTTGGGGATATATATCGCTTTACGAATTGGGGTACCTTTATACTGTTAATTAAAAACAATAAAAGATGAGTACGATCAATTCAAAATTCGACAAAGTTTTAAATGCCTCTGACCAGTTTGGAAATGTAAACCACGAACCGGATTCAAGTAAAGAAGTTCAGATTAACACTCCTGAAAAAACCATGCCTTT
Organism: Chryseobacterium sp.; assembly: GCA_030146295.1. Classification (GTDB taxonomy): domain Bacteria; phylum Bacteroidota; class Bacteroidia; order Flavobacteriales; family Weeksellaceae; genus Chryseobacterium. The sequence goes on along the minus strand of JASLCD010000029.1, from coordinate 4,986 downwards.
TTCCGATCAGATCGGGAACTATCAGCGTAATAAAGGAATCCCTTTACAATCTTACGAAAACAGTAAAATTTATATTGTTGGAAGCGGAATTGCCGGAATGTCGGCCGCCTATTATTTTATCCGCGATGGCCGTGTACCGGGCAAAAACATTATTTTCCTTGATCAGCTGAATGTTGAAGGCGGATCTCTGGATGGTGCCGGTAATGCAAAAGACGGATATATCATCCGTGGAGGAAGGGAAATGGACATGACCTATGAAAATCTGTGGGATATGTTCCAGGATATTCCTGCTTTGGAACTCCCGGCTCCTTACAGTGTATTGGATGAATACAGACTTATCAATGACAACGACCCGAATTATTCTAAAGCAAGGCTGATCCATAATCAGGGGCAGATAAAAGATTTCAGTAAATTCGGCCTTGAGAAAAAAGATCAGCTGGCTATTGTAAAACTGCTGTTGAAGAAAAAAGAAGAACTTGATGATCTTACGATTGAAGATTATTTTGCAGAATCCTTCCTGAACAGTAATTTCTGGTTCTTCTGGCGTTCTATGTTTGCCTTTGAAAACTGGCACAGCTTACTGGAACTGAAATTATATATGCACAGATTCCTTCATGCCATTGACGGAATGAAAGACTTCTCATGTCTTGTATTCCCCAAATACAATCAATATGACACCTACGTGACACCATTGAAAAACTTTTTGGTAGAAAAAGGAGTACAAATTCAGTTCAATACCCTGGTAAAAGATCTTGACATCCACATCAATACAGAAGGAAAAACTGTAGAAGGAATTATTACCGAACAAAACGGAGAGGAAGTAAGAATTCCAATCGGTCAAGATGATTATGTTATCGTTACCACCGGATCTATGACGGAAAGTACTTTCTACGGAGATAATAATACCGTTCCTGAAGTTACCATAGACAATAGCAGTGCCGGACAAAGTGCCGGATGGAAATTATGGAAAAACCTGGCAGCGAAATCTGAAGTATTCGGGAAACCGGAAAAGTTCTGCAGCCATATCGAAAAATCTTCATGGGAATCTGCAACATTAACCTGCCGTCCTTCCGCATTCACTGAGAAACTGAAAGAAATGTGTGTCAATGACCCTTATTCCGGCAGAACCGCTACGGGAGGTATCATTACGATTACAGACTCCAATTGGGTGATGAGCTTTACCTGCAACAGACAGCCTCACTTCCCCACTCAGCCTGATGATATTCTTGTCGTTTGGGTATATGCTCTACTGATGGATAAAGAGGGTAATTATATCAAAAAAACAATGCCTCAATGTACCGGAAATGAGATTCTTGCCGAACTATGTTATCATTTAGGAATGACAGACCAGCTGGATAATGTTATCGAAAATACAATTGTACGTACTGCATTTATGCCTTACATTACATCTATGTTTATGCCACGAGCTCAGGGAGACCGTCCGAGAGTAGTTCCCGAAGGATGTACCAACTTAGGTCTTGTAGGACAGTTTGTAGAGACCAATAATGATGTGGTATTCACTATGGAGAGTTCTGTGAGAACAGCAAGAATAGCTGTTTACAGCTTACTTAATCTCAACAAGCAGGTTCCGGACATCAATCCCCTGCAGTATGATATCCGACATTTACTGAAAGCGACTCAGGCCCTGAATGACTACAAACCTTTCTTAGGAGAAGGTATCCTAAGAAAAGTATTGAAAGGAACCTATTTTGAACATATCCTGGTCAACCGTCCGGAGGAGAAAGAAGAGCATGAATCTTTCCTAACCAGATTTCAGGAATGGATAAAAGGAGTAAAAGACTAAAAAATATTAGCTAAAAATTATAGTTTTAAAGTAGCATATCCTTTATTTTTAACGCAAAGGTTTATAAAAAACTTGTTCTTATTTTAAGAGAGCAAGGCAGATAAATCTGCTCCGCAAAGCAATACGCTTCATCAAATCAACTTGTTGATTCTCTTCTTTGCTTCCTATAATAAATCATTATTATTCTAAGCCTTTGCGTCAAAGACAAAGTATCATTTTTTTAAAAAGTATCATCTACTTTAAAAACATTTCTAATTAAAAATAAATCTCATGGATTTTAAAAATATAACGATAGCAGGAAGTGGTGTATTGGGATATCAGATCGCCTTCCAGACAGCCTATCACGGTTTTAATGTTACCGTATATGATATCAATGATGAAGTCTTGGAAAAAGCCAAAGATAAATTCGCCGCTTTAAGTGAAGCTTACCAGCAAGATTTGAGAGCAACAAAGGAACAACTTGATGCCACATTTAAAAATATCAGCTATTCATCAGACCTGGCTGAAGCAGTGAAAAATGCAGATCTTCTGATAGAAGCTGTTCCTGAAGATCCAGCTATTAAAACAGAATTCTACCATAAGCTGGCTCAGGTAGCCCCTGAAAAAACAGTTTTTGCAACAAACTCCTCTACACTACTTCCAAGCCAGTTTGCTGAGGATACAGGAAGACCGGAGAAATTTGTAGCTCTTCATTTTGCCAATGAAATCTGGAAGCACAATACCGGAGAGGTAATGCGCCACCCCGGGACTTCACAGGAAGTATTTGATTCTGTACTCAAATTTGCAAAAGATATTGGAATGGTAGCACTGCCTATCCGGAAGGAACAACCCGGATATATTGTCAATTCATTATTGGTTCCTTTGCTTGGTGCTGCTGTCAACCTTTGGGTTGATGAAGTATCAGATATAGAAACAATTGACAAGACATGGATGGTAGCTACAGGAGCACCTGCAGGACCTTTCGGTATTCTGGATGTTGTAGGAATTACAACGGCTTATAATATCAATAAAATGGAGGCTGAAGAAACTCAGGATCCATTGAAGCTCAAAGCGGTGCAAAAATTAAAAGAAGAGTATATTGATAAAGGAAAACTGGGAGTATTGACAGGGGAAGGATTTTATAAATATCCAAATCCTTCATATCATGACAAAGATTTTCTGAAATAGAATCTTATACTTCAGATTTTAAACTATTAAAGTAAATCAGGACTTCAAATGAAGTCCTGATCTTTATTTATTATCTATTCCTTACAATTATTAAGGTTTAAAAGAATCTTTCAGTGTGACAGTACGGTTAAATACCAAAGTTTCCTCTGTAGAATCCTGATCTTTTGTAAAGTATCCTATTCTCTGGAACTGAAGTGGCTCACCAACAGCAACTTCTTTCAGGCTTGGCTCAGCAAAACCTTTCACGATAGCCATAGATTCGGGATTGATGAAGTTCAGGAAGTCAACATCTTTCTCTGCATCCGGCTGCTCTACTGTAAACAGTTGGTTGTAAATTCTTACTTCTACAGGAATAGCATGTTTTGCAGATACCCAGTGTAGCGTTCCTTTTACTTTTCTTAAACTTTCTTCTGTTCCGCTTCCGGATTTACTCTTCTCATCGTAAGTAGCATAGATAGTCGTGATCTCTCCATTCTCATCTTTCTCTACTCTTTCAGCTTTGATGATGTAAGCAGATTTCAAACGAACTTCTCCGCCTAATTTCAGTCTGAAGAATTTATTGTTAGCTTCTTCTTTGAAGTCCTCACGTTCAATATATAATTCTCTAGAGAAAGGAACTTCTCTTGTTCCCGCATTTTCCTGCTCCGGATTATTTTCAGTTTCCAACCATTCCTCTTTGTCTTCAGGATAGTTTTCGATCACTAATTTTACAGGATCTACAACGGCCATCACACGCTTCGCAACTTTATTAAGGTCTTCACGTACACAGAAATCAAGCAATTGGATTTCAATAAGGTTTTCTCTTTTTGCCACCCCAACTTTATCAATAAAGTTTCTGATGGAAGTCGGAGTAAATCCTTTTCTTCTCATCCCTGAAATGGTAGGCATTCTAGGATCATCCCATCCGGTTACCACCCCTTCTGCCACCAATCTCTGCAGCTTTCTTTTGGAAGTAATCATATAGGAAACGTTCATTCTCGCAAATTCTCTCTGCTTGTTTTTAACCCTTCCTTCTTCATACACCTGATCCAAATACCAGTTGTATAAAGGTCTGTGGTTTTCAAATTCCAAAGAACAAAGCGAGTGTGAAATTTGTTCAATATAGTCGGATTCACCATGAGCCCAGTCATACATAGGATAGATTTTCCATGCAGTACCTGTTCTGTGGTGAGGTTTGTTCAAAATTCTGTACATAACAGGGTCACGCATATTCATGTTTGGCGAAACCATATCGATTTTTGCACGAAGAGACATTGAACCACTTTCAAATTCTCCGTTTTTCATCCTTTCAAATAAATCTAACGACTCTTCAACAGGACGGTTTCTGTACGGAGATTCAATTCCCGGTTCTGAAGGATTTTTTCTTTGCTCAGTAATTACTTCAGACGGCTGCTCATCTACATAAGCTTTTCCTTCTTTAATTAATTGTACTGCCCAATCGTAAAGTTGCTGGAAGTAATCGGATGCATACAAAACTTTATCCCATTTAAAACCTAACCATTCAACATCTTTCATGATGGAATCTACGAATTCCTGTTCTTCTTTTTCAGGATTCGTATCATCAAAACGAAGGTTTACGGGAGCGTTGTATTTTTCACCCAGTCCAAAGTTGATGCAGATGGCTTTTGTATGCCCTACATGCAGGTAACCGTTTGGCTCAGGCGGAAAACGGAAACGGATCTGATCTTTGTTCAAACCGTTCGCCAGATCATCTTCAATAATTTGCTCAATAAAATTGAGTGATTTTTTTTCTTCTTCCATTAAATTAGCTTTTGTTTTATAGCAAAAAAAGTGTTACAAAGTTACGTAAAAATAAGCGTTTCTGAAAATGATAATTTTAGAGCCGTATGCATTGTAATTCAGTTTTTTTCATTAATTTAGGAAAAGCTAAAACCATTTATCAAGTATCGTCATGGCCGTTTATATTCTAAGCAACCGAAAAATCGTTCGTCATAAGGGCGAAAAAGTAGATTCTTTTTCCAATGATGAATATTCAATCCCCAATTTCAGGATTG
>JASLCD010000480.1 GCA_030146295.1 Chryseobacterium sp. | reverse complement strand
TTACTTGGATGCTTAGGAACATTTCAATTGCGGCAGCTACTTTTTTGTCCGTAGTTACAATCAATGCGCAGAAGAACAGAAACACCCAACTGGAAAGACCCAAATTAGTCGTAGGTCTGGTAGTAGACCAGATGCGTTGGGACTATTTGTACCGTTTTTATGGTAAGTATGGAAACGACGGTTTCAAAAGACTGTTGAATACAGGATATTCTTTGAATAATGTGCATATTCCCTATGTGCCTACCATTACTGCTTTGGGACATACGTGTATCTATACAGGATCTGTACCGGCAATTCATGGGATTGCAGGAAACGACTGGACAGATAAGGAAACGGGTAAAGGAGTGTACTGTACTGCGGATGAGAGCGTTCAGCCGGTAGGAACTACCAATACAAAAATCGGAAGCCATTCTCCGAAAAATCTTTGGTCTACAACAGTAACTGACGAATTGAGACTGGCAACCAACTTCCAGGGAAAAGTAGTGGGGGTTTCTTTGAAAGACCGTGCTTCTATTCTTCCGGCAGGACATACTCCAAACGGAGCGTTCTGGTTTGATGACAGCACCGGAAATTTCATCACCAGTACATGGTATATGAATGATCTTCCTCAATGGGTAAAATCATTCAATGCTCAGAATCTTCCTGAAAAATTAGTAGCAAACGGTTGGAATACTTTACTTCCGATCAACGAATATACAGAAAGTGCACCAGACAATTCTCCTTGGGAAGGTCTGTTGGGAAGTGCAAAAACGCCTACTTTCCCTTACAGCAACCTGGCAAAAGATTATCAGGCTAAAAAAGATAACATCCGGTATACACCTTTCGGAAACACATTGACACTGAAGCTGGCCGAAGCTTCTGTAGAAGGAGAAAAACTGGGGGGAGATACTATTACAGATTTCTTAGCCATCAACCTGGCGTCTACAGATTATGCAGGACACAAATTCGGACCCAATTCTATTGAAGTGGAAGATGTATATATCAGATTGGATCAGGATTTGGCAGAATTCTTCAAATATCTGGATTCAAAAGTAGGAAAAGGAGAATATACCGTTTTCCTATCTGCAGACCATGGCGGAGCTCATTCTGTAGGATTCCTTAAAGAACATAAAATCCCTACAGGGTTCTTTGGTGAAGATGCAGAAAAGAATCTGAACCAGAAGCTGAAAGATAAATTCGGAGCTGATAAACTGATCAATGCAATTGATAACTACCAGATTTATTTTGACAGAAAAGTATTGGCAGATAGTAAACTTGAGTTGGATGATGTAAGAAACTTCACTGTAAAAGAGCTGGAAAAAGATCCTACGGTTTTATATGCTGTTTCTGTGGATAAAGTGCAGGAAGCAAGTATTCCGGAGCCTATCAAACAAAGAATTATCAATGGAATCAACAGACAGAGAAGTGGAGATATCCAGCTGATTTCTCATGATTCTATGCTTCCTCCATACTCAAAAACAGGAACTACCCACAGTGTTTGGAATTCTTACGACTCCCATATACCTTTAATCTTTATGGGTTGGGGAGTGAAGCAGGGAGAAAGCAACAGGGAATATCACATGACAGATATTGCACCTACTGTATCTTCTCTACTGAAAATTCAGTTCCCAAGTGGTAATGTAGGAAATCCAATTACAGAAGTTATTGGTAAATAAGCAAAACATTATACATGATAAAAAAACATTCCCAATTGGGAATGTTTTTTATTTTTATGAGGCTATGGAGTCCTTATGATCTGCTGTATTTCTTTCTGAAATTTCCTGTTTTGTTTTCTGACTTTTACAATAAGAAATAACAGAATGCCGATAAAAATACAGCTCAGTAAAACAGAGCTTATTTTGATGAAGAGATAATAGGCTCTCAGCTTTTCACTTTTTAAAGAGGTTTCCTTATTGTGATTATCAATAACCTGATTAATAGATTTCAGTTCGTTTTGTTTTCTTTTAAAACGCATTTCCATGTATTTCTTATTATACAGCTGATAGAGATTCTGTTTTCCCATGGCAAGGTAGTTATCTGCAAGTTCTTTGTAGATGCCTTCATTCAGGATAATATCTCCGGTATTTTTACAAAGGTTTTCTGCTTTTAATAGAAGATGCAAGGCAGATTGATTTTCATGTTTTTGTTTGTGAATTTCAGCAATTCCTTTCAATGCAAATGCCTCCAGACTTTTAGCATTATTTCTCTGTGCACATTGTATAGACTGCGAGAAAGCTTCCAGCGCTTTATCAATTTGATTGAGATTAAGATAGCAGTAGCCAATATTGTAATACACTACACTCATATTAGCATAGGTCGTTTTCTTTGAAGGTACTTTCTCAAAGTTTCGTATCGAAATTAAAAACTTCTCCAGAGCGATTTCTGAATTGGACTGGCTCTTGTATATCATTCCTCTAATGGCATAACTTGTCGCTGTCTCAATATATTTAGCAGGTGTTTTTTCTGGTATTTTGACCAGATATTGATCGGCCTCATTCAATGTTTCCAGACTTTTATTGAAAAGCTCCATCTGCTGATATTGGATTGCAACGGAAATAAGAACACTGGCCTGGCTTTTGGAATCGTTGGTTTTCTGAGAAAGCTCTTTTGCTTTTAAAATATACTTTAAAGATTCTTCAAAATTTCTTTTCGCAATATTGGCGGTGGAAAGCAGCATATAAATATCAATAGAAGTTTTAATGTCATGTTCTTTTTTTAATAGCTGTTCTCCTATTGTAATGGTGTGGTCAGGATTGTCATAAATTTCGAGCCGGGCTTTCCTGATCAGTTCACTATCTGAAATTTTCTGAGCTTTCATACTCATACAAAAGAACAGAAGAAGCAGGGTGATGATTTTAACGATAGGTTTCATACAATTTTACTTTTACTGATTTCCTGGATGTAGACATTAGGGGACATTCCTGTAACAGACTTAAAAACGGTGGTAAAGGCGCTATGCGAAGAGAATCCTGAGTATTCAGCAAGATAGCTTACCTTATAATTAAGAAAAGCAGTATCATTCTTTAGTAGCTGTACAATGTGATTAATCCTGAGTTTGTTGATATATCCGTTGAAATTTTTCTCCTTACTATTGATTACTTCAGAAAGGTATTTTGTATTGATCTCCATTTGAGAGGAAAGCATAGACAAGGACATGTTTTTATTCAGATACCTGTCTGATTTTTCAAATTCTTCAAGTTTCTGAAGGATTTCATCTTCTTTTTCCCGCGATATCTTAGTGGAAGCGGCATCTTTTGCTCCCAAAGACGTTTTATTGAATAAGAGGGGCCGAGGTTTCTCATTCCTCTGTTTTTCAAAAAAATCAAATTGCTTTTTTAAATCTTTATTTTTGCTTTTGGTAATTAAAAAATAAGTAAACAGACCGATAACCATCAGGAATAAGGTGAGAACCAAAGGCCAGAAGGATTTAAGGAACATCTGCTTTTGAAATTCAATATTTTTATTCTGGTTGGTTTCAACAAGTTTTACAATATACCGTATTCCTTCCCTTGAACTGGAATCTGTTTTTATCTTTAGCTCATTATAAAGTCTGTTGTATAGATGGTAATTTGTATCATCATGAAGCGCATAGTAAGTACGGGATAGTGATTCGTAGACTTTAATTTTTAAATTGTTGAAAGGCAGCTTTTCAATCAATGAAAGGGAAGCTTCAAGCTTTTCAATAGATGCAGTATAATTCAGCTTCAAAAAGTAGTACTGGGAAAGGTTTTCATAAGCCAGGCCTAGCAAAAATGGCTGATTTTCCTGATGTTCAAGATCAGAAATAATACTTTTTATAAGCGGTTCGTATTCAGTAAGTTTATTTTGTTTCAACAGATAAGAAGAGCGGAAAATCCTGTTTTCCATTTTTAATATTCTGTTTTCTTCATTATGATCGCCGAGGTACTGGTTGCTCCTGTCAAGGTTCTTAAGTGCTGCAGGATAATCTCTATTGATCCCTGAGTTCAAAGCTTGCAGTTGGTACAGCTTTGCTGTGGTTATTCTTAATGCAGAATCGTTACTTTTTAAAAGCTTCTGATCGGATAAAAGATGGGTAATAATTCTTTTTGACTGGCTGTACAAACCCAGATTTTGATACTGATCGGCGAGATTATAATCCCTGAAAATCTGCATAAAATATGAAAGGCCTTGTTTCTGATCAGGCTCTTCTTTCTGAGCAAAAATATTTACAGATTGTACATAATCACCTTTCATGGCAAAAGCCTGTGAAATAATGTTTTGCAAGATGATTTTATGCTCTGTATTCTGATCACTTACCAGAATTCCCTGAGTGTAGCTGATGCATTCGTCAGAATTCTGATAGAGTTTCAGAAATGCCTTATCAGCGAGAATATTAAAGTCCGGACCAGACTGCCCATGGGTAATAAGAGAGCAGCAGATAAAAAAAAGCAATACTGCTTTTCTGCTATTTTGAAATAATTTTTGTCTTGATAATTTGTTTTTTGTGTTTTTTTGAATAATTGTGGTACAATCCATATTCAAAATGATGTTTTTGTATCTGTATGATTATTAGTTATTTAAAAAATAAGTTCTTTTGAAATTCACGAATTATGAAAGTCAATTTCTTTGCATAGGTTGAATATTGTATTAATATTGTTTTCACCAATTCGAAAAGCTAAATATAATAAAATATGAAAAATTTTTACAGAATGTCAATGAAAATATTGACGGCTTGTCTTTTTCTTAAATTTGGTGTTGCTGAAGCTCAGCTGACAGTAATAGGTTTAGGAAATTATAATGTAGGAGCAGTTTCGGATAATGGAATTGTGAGTATGCATACCAGTGCAGGCGGAGTATATAAATGGAATGCTGCCGGCGGGCTTGTACAGATAGGATCTATATCAAACGGATATCCGGCTGCAGGAAGAACTATTGTTTCCAATGACGGAACCAAAATATCATCTTCCGTCACAAATTCTGCAACAGGATTTAATGAAATATCTACATATGATGTAGCTACTTCTACATGGGTAAACAGAGGAGGGCTGGTTCCTACAGGCTGGGATGGCAGTGTAAGTTCTACCTGGGGAATGTCAACCGACGGAAATACCATAGTAGGGCTGGGATTCCTTACTGCTGCGAATGCACATGCCGTGAAATGGGATGAAGTAAATGGAATGGTAGATTTGGGAAGTATTGTTTCAGGAAGAAGCTCCAGAGCGAATGCCATCAATGCTGCAGGAACAGTAATTGTAGGATGGCAGGATGAGTCAAACGGAACAAGAAGCGGAGCCAAATGGCAGGATGGGGTAGAAACTTTTATTACAGACAATAACGGAAATAATGTAGGGGAAGCGGGAGGAATTTCCGCAGACGGAAAAACCATTATTGGCTCTGCAAATCCTAATCCCTATGTCTGGAATGCCACAAGTGGACTTACTTATATAACGCATCCTAATGCTTCATTCAGTTTCAAAGGGGGAGCAACAGGAATTTCAGCTGACGGAACAAAAGTTATTGGTTATTACAGAGCATTTGGAGCACCTCCTATGTCGGGAGAAGGTTTCATCTGGACTGCAGCAACCGGAAGAATTAATCTGAATGATTATGCGGTATCCCTAGGAATTGCAACGAATGGAGTAACGATGGGACTTCCCCTGGCAATTTCTCAGGATGGAAAGAAAATTGCAGGAATGGGCACTAATGCTTCCAATCAAATGGTTGCTTTCTATCTGGATACTTCTGAATTTTTATCAGTAAATGATACTGTAAAAGAGAAAAGCAATATTGGTATTTATCCCAATCCGGTCACAGACATCCTGTATTTAAAAGGAACGGGGAAAATAGAGAAGGCAGAAATCTATACTATGGTTGGGCAAAAGGTAAAATCATTTAATGAGGTAGAGGGGCAGATAGATGTTTCATCTTTATCCAAAGGAACCTATATTCTGCAATACTCTGTAAAGGGAGAAAAGCAACAGGTTTATAAATTCATTAAAAAATAATCATATATAAATAGTAAAAGTAGTGGGACGAATGGCTGTTTTCAATTTTGAAAGCAGCTGTTTTTTTTTATTACAGTCGGATAGAATGGCCGATGCAAGAGCCGGTTTTTTGGCAAATACATATAAAAAACTATCTTTGCAAAAATTTTGGTTTCCAGTATTTTGGAATGAAAAGGGAATCGGGTGTAACTCCCGGACTGTCCCCGCAACTGTAAATCGCAATAAAAGTTTCTGTAAACAACCACTGTCTAAAACGGGAAGGAGCAGAATGCGAAAGTCAGGAGACCTGCCAGAATGATAATAAAAAAACATATTGCTTTCGGAGGAAAAGTAAAAAAGTATGGATATAAAAAGATCTTTAGTACTGCTTTTTTCATCTTATGGCTGTTTTCTTTTTGGACAAGAGAAGGCCATCGATACTGTTTATGTCTTCGACAACCAGATGAATAGGGTGAAACTTTTTCATCCCGTAAAAATAATTTCGGCACAAGATGCCGAGAAAAACTCCAGTAATCTTTCTGAACTTCTTAGATTTCAGTCACAGGTTTTTATCAAAGAAAATGGCCGTGGTGCTGTTTCTTCACCTTCTTTCAGAGGAACTACCGCTCAGCAGACTGCTTTTGTCTGGAATGGGATTAATATCAATTCTAATTTTCTGGGACAGGGAGATATCAATAATATTGCCTTGTTCGGCTATGATCAGATTGGTATAAAAGCAGGTGGCGGAAGTGTAGTGTATGGAAGTGGTGCCATTGGCGGAAGTATTCACCTGAATAATACCCTTGATTTTAATAAAGGCTTCCATGGTTCTTTGTTCTCTGAAGTTGCTTCATTTAATACCTATAATAATTTTGTAAAAGGTTCTTACAGCAATGATAAGTTCAGTTTTAAGGCTTCCGGAAATTATTCTGTAAGTGAAAATGATTATAAGGTAAGTGATCTGAACTATATCAACAGAAACGGAAATTATTACAATACAACGTTCAATGTAGGAGCATCCTATAAAATCACAAACGATCATAAAATTTCGTGGCAGAGCCAGTTTTTTGATTCTTCACAGCATTTTCCCGTGTATGAAGAAACAGGAACAAAAACGAAATATAAGACTCAGAGTGTAAGAAGTCTTCTTTCCTGGGATTGGAACAAAGCAAAGTTCAGTAACTCCCTTAAAGCGGCTTATACAGAGGAGAATTTTCAGTATTTTGGTTCTTTGAACCTGCCTAAATCCAGTGGCGGAACAGGGAAAAATTATATCTTTAAAAATGATTTCAATTATTTCCTGAATTCTAAATGGAATTTCAATCTTATAGGAGAATTTCAGATCAATAAAGGGGAAGGATATCAGAGCGGAATATCCAGTGTCAGTAGAAATGTTGGCTCTGTTTCCGGATTGCTGAGGTATTTTGCAACTAAAGACCTTCGTTTTGAAGGTGGATTCAAGAAAGATTTTGTGGAAGATGTGAAGTCTCCGTTTATGTATTCATTCTCCGGAAAATGGACTGCAGCAAAATGGTATGATATAAGCTTGAATGTGTCAAAAAATTTCAGATATCCATCATTTAATGATATTTATTATGAACCGGGAGGAAATAAAGATCTGAGACCGGAAACATCTACTCAGTTTGATATGACGAATGAGTTCAAAGCAGGAGACTTCAGACTTACTTTGTCTCCTTATTATATGAACATCACAGATCTTATAGCATGGCTTCCAACGGCTAAAGGATACTGGCAGGCATTCAATGTCAATAAAGTTGAATCTTACGGATTAGAATCTCAGCTTTCTTTTAGCAAACAATTGGGCAACCATAAGTTCAGAGCTACTGCAGGATATTATTATGCAAGATCTATAGATAAAGAAACAAATATGCAAAGACCTTACGTTCCTATGCACAGGGGGAATGCTAATATAGATTATGAATACGGTTTCTTTAAGTTTTTCGCACAAGGTCTTTTGAATGGTGTTACTTACACGACAAGTGATGAAAAAAGATCGGAAGCCATTGACCCTTATTTTCTTTTAAATATGGGAGTGTCTGCTACATTAGCAAAGAAATATACCTTAGGGTTTAAAGTGAATAATCTTACAAATACTTACTATAAAACGGTTTCTTTCTATCCTTTACCGAAACGAAACTATAGTGTATATGCAGCAATAAATTTTTAAAAAATTAAAATTGAATAAATTATGAAAATAACTAAACTTTTAACTGTATTATTTGCAGTGGTGTTATTGTTTAACATGTCTTCATGTACAAGCGGTTCTGAAGAGATTGAAGTTTCTCCGATCACTTATCAGAACGGATATTTCATCTCTAATGAAGGTAACTTTAACAGCCAGGGTGCTAAAGTAACATTCGTGACAAGAGATTTAAGCCTGAAGCAAGATGATGTGTATGGTTATAACAACAATAAAGAAATCCTTGGTGACGTCCTTCAGACAATTGGTCTTAACGGGAATAAGGCTTATCTTGTTGTGAATAATTCGAACAAAATTGTTGTAGTAGACCGTTATACATTCAAAAAATTAGCAGTTATTACAGATCAGATTGATAATCCAAGAGGAATTGCTTTTGCGAATGACTTTATTTATGTTGCCAACCTGAACTTCTCTACGAGTGCAACAAGCGTAACGAAATATAAAGTTTCTGACTATTCATTTGTAAGCAAAATCACGATGACAGGCGGAGCTGATAAAACAGTAGAAGCAGGTGGAAATATTTTTGTACAGAATGCTACATCAGGATTCGGAAATATGATTACTTATATCAATACTTCTAATGACAGTAAGACGTCAATTACCGTTCCGAATGGTAAGATTAACAGTACTATTTCATACAAATCTAATGTTTACACTATTTCTTCCACAGCTGCAGATTCTTATATCTATAAGATTTCAGGAACAGGAGCACTGACTCCGGTAGTGACATTAACAGGAATCCCAAGTGCTACCAATCTTCAGATTGATAATGATAAAATCTACTTCAGTTCTGGAAATAAAGTATATACAACAAGCTTAGCGACACCAACAGTTCCTGCAAGCCCATTATTAACTGCTGCAGATGGTGGTCCTTATTTTACACTTTATGGATTTAACGTTATTGATGGAAGAATCTTTGCCTCAGATGTTAAGCAATTTACAGCAGAAAGCGAAATGGTAATATATTCAGCAACTACAGGTAGCAAGATCACATCCGCTAAAACAGGAGGTCTTGGTGCTAATGGAACTTTCCTGAACCAATAATACCATACCACATATAAAAAAATAATTTTTTATTTTTTCATCATTTGTGTTTTTTTCCGGCCGGTTTCTTTTGAAACCGGCCGGCTTTGTTTTCATAGGTGAACATAAAAATCGCGGCGGGATGTTTCATCCCGCCGCGATTTTTATTATTTATAAATTGAATTATACAGTCAATCCCAACTTTTCAGCCTCAGCAATAACAAATTTTGTGGCTTCTTCTTTTTCATTAGGAATTTCACCTTCCAGGATCGCTTCCTTTACTTTCTCTTTTAAAATACCAATTTCACGGCCTGGCTTAAGGTTAAACATTTCCATAATCTCTTCGCCTGTAATAGGCGGCTGGAAATTTCTTACCTGATCCTTTTCTTCCACTTCTTTGATCTTTACAGCTACATATTCAAAGTTTCTTTTGAACTTTTCCTGTTTTTTAGAATTTTTAGTGGTAATATCTGCTTTACAAAGAGTAAAAAGATCTTCAAGATTTTCGCCTGCATCAAATAAAAGCCTTCTTAATGCAGCATCTGAAGCATCATCAGTAATCAGAGCAATAGGCCGCGATGAAAGCTTTACCATTTTCTGAACATACTTCATATCATTTCCCAAAGGCAGTTTTAATCGTTGGAAAAGGGTCTTAACCATTTTTGAACCTAGAAATTCATGTCCGTGAAACGTCCATCCCGTACCTTCTACAAACTTTTTCGTAGGAGCTTTTCCAATATCATGAAGCAGGGCAGACCAACGAAGCCAAAGGTTATCAGTATTCACAGAAATATTATCTACAACTTCCAATGTATGGTAAAAATTATCTTTGTGAGTCTGTCCTTCCACTTCTTCCACTCCCTTCAATTCTATCAGTTCCGGAATAATCAGTTTCATAAGACCGGTTTGTTCCATCAGTCTCAATCCGATAGATGGTTTTTCAGAAAGCATAATTTTGTTGAATTCTACCATGATTCTTTCCATAGAAACAATCTTGATTCTTTCTGCTTCCTGCTGGATGGCCTGCAGAGAGTTATCCTCAATTTTAAAATTTAAAGTTGAAGCAAAACGTACTGCTCTCATCATTCTCAAAGGATCGTCAGAGTAGGTTTGAGCCGGTTCTAAAGGCGTTCTTAAAATACCTTTTTCAAGATCATCAATCCCATTGAACGGATCAATAAGTTCTCCGAAATTAGTTTTATTTAAAGAAATAGCCATTGCATTGATGGTGAAATCTCTTCTTTTCTGATCATCCTCCAGACTTCCGCCTTCTACTTCCGGTTTTCGGCTGTTCTCAGTATAGCTTTCCTTTCTTGCTCCCACAAACTCAAGTTCAAGTTCTTTATACTTGATCATGGCTGTACCATATGTTTTGAATACGGAAACTTTTAATTTAGGATCTATATCCTGAGCTACATTTTGAGCAAGCTCAATACCACTTTGCTCAGTCACAAAGTCTATATCTGTAGAAGCTTTTCTTTTCATCAGAAGATCACGGACATAACCGCCCACAATATATACAGACTGGTTATTCCTTTCTGCCGCTCCAGAAATTATTTTAAAAAGTTTTAAATTCTTATTTTGATTAAGATTAATTATCATCGTTAATAATAGTGTCAATTTCTACCAATGTCCCATTAATCATAATGAGCATACATTTTACTAATTTTTCCATCCTCATTAAAAAACATGACCTCTACAGCATGTTTATCCATGATCGACTTATAAAACAATGCTGCCGAATCTACTCCTGCCGTGGAATGAATAAGATCAAAATGAAGATCCGGAAACTTATCCAGGGCTTTTCTCCAATATTCACGGACGGCTTCTTTTCCTTTTAAAGAATTTTCCCTACCGCCTGTAGCAATCGCAATCATGGGAGTGGTAATCTCAATATCATCTGAATAATGGGTAAGAATAGCCTCTAAATCATGAGAATTCCATGCATTAATCCACATTTGAGCAAATTCCTGATGGTTCATAGCAAATAATTTATAAGTTGAGTTTGCAAAGATAGAATTAAAAAAAAGAAATCCTGCCGATATGAACTGACAAGACTCTGAAAAAATAAACAGGAAGATTCAGAAATTTTATTCCCGGAGAACCTTTATTCTGTTATCATTCCATATTTTGATCACAGAAGAGCCTGAGTATTTTGAAACTTTTTCTCTGTCTTCTTCCACTGCATAATCTACCAGGCTGATCATCTCCTCAGAAATATCAGAGAATTTCAACGGACTCTTCTCCCCACTGAAGTTGGCGGAAGTAGAAACTAAAGGTTTGTTCAGTTTGGTGATCAGCTTTTTGCAGAAATCATTTTTTACAAGTCGGATTCCAATGCTTCCATCCTCAGCAAGAAGTTCCTTAGGTAACCCTTTTGGGTTTTCATAAACAATGGTTACCGGTTTTTCGCTGAGATCAATAATTTCCCAGGCCATTTCAGGAACATCCACCAGATCCTGAAGCCTTTTTTCAGATTCCACAAGAATGATCATGGATTTATTTTTTTCACGTTTTTTGATGTCAAAAATTTTATTGACAGCTTCTATATTGGTGGCATCACAACCAATTCCCCAGATGGTATCTGTAGGATAAAGAATTGTTCCTCCGGATTTTAATATTTCTATAATATGCTCCATAATTGTATGTGAATTCAAAGAATGGATAAAGGTAGAAAATCTATGAATTTCAGGCAAAAAATAAGGACGTAAATGTGCTTGTATTAATAGGTTTTGGCTAAAGCCAAAGGAAGGGTATATAATGTGAAAACGGGCTAAAGCCCGTTCCTATTGATGTTTTTATGTGTTTTATTAATTGGTGAAATAATTGAAAGAAAAGTGGAGTAACCCAATTCAATAGAAATGGGCTTTAGCCCATTTAAATAAAAAGAAACAAATCCTTAGGCTTTAGCCAAAACCAACTCACGTCTTAAAACTATATTTCTCAACAAACTCTTTATATTCATCACTAAAACTCTTTTTCTGATGATGCTTCTCCTGATTCTTAATGTAATTTCTTACAGAATCTACCATAGATTCAGAAACGGAGACTGCAAAATATTCATCCTGCCATGAAAACTTTCCTTTTACAAGATCATTCTTATTAATCCAATGTGACGATTCTCCCTTTATTAATTGTACAATTTTTTCAATGTTCTGATCAGAACCTAGAGAAATAAGGCAGTGACAATGGTCTGAATATCCATTAATCATATCTAAAAATATTCCTTTTTCTGTAGCATATCCTTTAATATGTTTCCAGACCTTAAGACGTATGTCAAATGTATTCAGAAACGGATCTCTGTTTCTTGTAGAAAAGACAAGATGAATATAAATTTTGATAAAAGCCATTTGTGTTGTTTTATCAAAAGTAATGTTTTTTATTTTTAATAGGTTTTGGCTAAAGCCAAAGGAAGGTATATAATGTAAAAACGGGCTAAAGCCCGTTCCTATTGATGTTTTTATGTGTTTTATTAATTGAGAGAATAATAAAAAAAACCGCGGAGTACCCAATTCAATAGAAATGGGCTTTAGCCAAAACTTATAAAGATTATGTTACATATACTTTCTGTAATCCTTAATCTTTTTAATGATCTCATTAGAATTAAGACGATATTTTATCCCTGTTCAATTTAGATTTTACAATTAAATAAAAAGAACCTAGAACTAAAGACAAAATAGAAGCGATCCACAAAAAATAACCTATTTCTAAACTGCATATTTTGCCCATTCTTCCGCTTTCAGCAACTAAAATTTCATTCCAGAAAAAAAATGATCCGGCAGTTAAAAAAGAGATTACACTCAATATTAAAGAGGATAAAGGATACTTTTTATAACAAAAAATAGCCGAAATTAAAAACCACCCATTGGCAGTCCATACTAGAAATTCGAATATTCCACCACCCAAAAAACTAATTGGACCCATAAGAAATACTTCAGATGATTTATAATCTTTAATTGTTCCCATATCTTCAACTTTAAAAGCTATAAAACAAAGAGAGAGCGCAAAAATTAATATACTGATCAGTACTGTCCGTTTTCCTACATCCATCCCAATTTCGATAAATATCTTTCTTCAATAATATTCAGGTGATGGTAGTTGTGTCCTACAATAAGTTTTCCGATGGTTTCTACAGTAATCTCATGGCCATTGGCAGTCCCTGTATTTTGTAAAGCGGAAGGTTGAAGTGTTTCTAATAGAATCTGGGAAGATTTTCTTACCAGTTTGTATTCTTCCAGAAGAGATTCAAGTGTTCTTTCACTGGCAAAAGACTGATCGGCATATTCATTTTCATCGAATCCCGGAAGATTGTTTTTTTCCCCTCTTGCGAAAGCTAATATTCTGTATTGAAATACCCTTTCCGTATCAGATAGATGGAGTAGAAGACCTTTTAAGGTCCATTTTCCTTCTGCATACGCAAAATTGGATTGCTCTTCAGTAAGATTGGAATAAATTCCTATTGTTTTGTCTGCTGATCTCTTTAATTCGTTCAGCCAGTCTCCGGATGGAATCTGATCCAGATATCTTTGAATGTATTTTTGAAATTCGGTCATATCATTTTTTGTTTTTAGGGGTGATTTTGGAGTGCGGGTTTTCGAGTTCCGGGGTAGTGAGTGTAATGCGTAAGTAATTTATTACTCATTGCTTATTACTAATTACTTATTATTCATTGCTCATGAATTGCTCCACTCATAGAAGTTCACAGAGTCATATAATTCGAATCCGCAGGCCGGATACAGCTGATTCCCGATATCATTACTTTTTCCTGTTTCTAAAAGAATTCCACATGCTTTTGATGAACGGCAGTGTTCTTTGGATTCATCAATTAATTCTTTAGAATAGCCTTTTCCTCTATGGTTTTCATTCACGTAGAGATCGTTCAGCAGCCAGTAACGCTGCATTCTTGTAGATGAAAATATGGGGTATAATTGTACAAAGCCTGTCAGTTTTCCATTTTCTTCGGCAACAAAAATTTCAGAATCTTTATTTTCAAGTCTTTCCTGAAGAAAAGTTGTAGCTGCGGGAATATCTGATGTTTTATGGTAAAATATTCTGTACTGATCAAATAGTTCAGCCAGTTGCGGCAGGTCCGAAGTGACTGCTTTTCTTGTGTTTTTCATAGTATTGAGTGGTGGTTATAATAAAATGAGAAGGATTGATTAACCCTTCTCATTTTAGTTGATCATCTATTTAAGAAAAAGCTTTCTCAAGATCTGCAATAAGATCTTCTGCATCTTCAATACCTACGCTTAGACGAACAAGGTCATCAGTAATTCCCAGTTCAGCACGTTTTTCTGTCGGGATTGAAGCGTGAGTCATCAGAGCAGGGTGGTTGGCCAAAGACTCTACTCCTCCTAAAGATTCTGCTAAGGTGAATACTCTTACTTTCTCTAAGAATTTGATGGCATCTTCTTTCTTTCCTGATTTGAAAGTAAATGAAACCATACCTCCGGCTTCCTTCATCTGAGATTTAGCCAATTCATACTGAGGGTGAGATTCTAATCCCGGATAAATTACTTTATCTACAGCAGGATGATTTTCAAGATACTGTGCCACAGCAAGTCCATTGTCAGAATGTCTCTGCATTCTTAATGCCAGTGTTTTGATTCCTCTCAATACAAGGTAAGAATCATGAGGTCCTAAAATACCACCACTTGCGAACTGAATAAAGTGAAGCTTTTCTCCCAGTTCAGCATCTTTAGCAATAAGCGCTCCTGCAATCACATCAGAATGACCTCCTAAATATTTTGTTGCAGAGTGCATTACAATGTCAGCTCCCAAATCAATCGGTCTCTGGATATAAGGCGTAGCAAAAGTATTATCTACAGCTACCAGAATATCTTTTCCTTTAGCAATGTCTACAACCGCTTTGATGTCTACCAATTTCATCAACGGATTGGTAGGAGTTTCTACCCAGATCAGTTTCGTTTTATCAGTGATAACATCAGCGATTTTAGAAACATCATCAAAATTAACGAACGTAAACTTCAGTTGATATTTTTCAAAAAGTCTTGTAAACATTCTGTAAGTACCTCCATAAAGATCATCTACAGCAATGACTTCATCACCAGGATTTAATAATTTTAAAACACAGTCGATGGCAGCAAGACCAGAACCGAAAGCCAAACCTCTCGCTCCATTTTCAATACTTGCCAGAGAATCTTCCAGTGCCTGTCTTGTAGGGTTGGCTGCTCTTGAATATTCATATCCGGAATGTACTCCAGGGCTTTTCTGTGCAAACGTAGAGGTCAAAAATACAGGAACATTTACAGAACCTGTTGCAGACTCATGGTGCTGCCCTCCGTGAATTACTTTTGTATTAAAATTCATAATTTTTTGCTTTAGGCTTTGAGCATTAA
>JASLCD010000479.1 GCA_030146295.1 Chryseobacterium sp. | reverse complement strand
TCGGAAGAATTTTCTGCGGGTGGATTTGCCCTCAGACAATTTTTATGGAATCGATCTTCCGTAAAATTGAATACCTGATTGAAGGAGACCGAAATAAGCAGATGAAGCTGGACAGACAGGAGTGGAACAGTGAGAAAATATGGAAGAGAAGTTTGAAATGGAGTGTTTATATCATCATTTCATTGATAATCACCCACTTCATGTTTATGTATATCGTAGGATATGAAGAAGTATTTAAAATTGTTGGTGAAGGGCCATTTGCACATCCTACCAATTTTATTGTGATGATTCTGCTTACCGCTGCATTCTACTTTGTATTTGCATGGTTCAGAGAGCAGGTGTGTACATTGGTATGCCCTTACGGAAGACTTCAGGGTGTATTGATTGATAAAGATACAATCAACGTTTTTTACGACTTCAAAAGAGGAGAAAACAGATCAAAATGGAGAAAAGGTGAAGACCGTAAAGCTGCGGGTAAAGGAGATTGTATCGACTGTCACCAGTGTGTAGTGGTTTGTCCTACCGGAATTGACATCAGAGACGGACAACAGCTGGAATGTATCAACTGTACAGCATGTATTGATGCCTGTGATGAAGTAATGGAAAAAGTAGGCCTTCCAAAAGGACTGATCCGGTATGCTTCTGAAAACGAAATTGAAAAAGAAACTCAGTTCAAGTTTACAGGAAGAATGAAAGGGTTTACCGTATTCTTATTCCTTCTTGTAGGATTCTTAGGATATCTTCTGTATAGCCGTGGTGAGATGGAAGCTAAATTCATCAAACCGGCAGGGAGCACATTCTTTGTAAGAGACGGTAAAATTACCAATACCTATAATTATACTTTCCTTAATAAAACAAACGAGAAAAAAATCGTTACCATCAAAGTAATGGAACCGGCACATGGTGAAATCACTTACAGTGCATCCAGTAAAATTCAGGTAGACCGCGATAAAATTTCTAAAGGGACCATTAATATCAGCTTCCCGGAAGAAGAAATGAAACTTTCTAAACAGAATATTACCATTGGCGTTTACGATATGAAAGGAAAATTGATCGATTCCTATCAGACTTATTTTGAAGGGCCATTTAAACTGCAATTTTAATTAGAAAAAAATGAAGAACTTTAGTTGGGGACACGGTGTTGTAATTGCATTACTTGCATTCATAGTTTTTATATTATCCATGATGTTTCTTTTCCCGAATGGACAGAAGAACTCTGAAATGGTAACGGATAACTATTATGAAGAGGAGTTGAAGTATCAGGATGTCATTGATGCAAAGAAAAAAGCAGATGAATTATCGGAAAAACCTGTATATAGCCAGGATACCAAAGGAATTAAAATTACTTTTCCGAAAGATTATAATAACTCAAATACTACGGTAAAATTTGTTTTGAACAGAACCGACGACCAGAATTTAGATATCAAAAAATCTGTACAGCTTGATGCCAGCCAGTCTTTCACAATCCCTTCACAGGTATTGAAAATGGGTAATTATACACTAAGACTGAGTTGGACAACAAATAAAACAGACTACAGAATGGATTATGATGTGATATGGAAATAGGACTTATTGTATCGGCTATTGCTTTAGGCTTTGCTTCCGGATTTCACTGTATCGGAATGTGCGGACCTATTGCTTTATCGATGGGATTAACCAAAAAACAAGCTGCCAATTTTTATCTCCAGAATCTTACTTATCAATTCGGAAGAATTTTCACTTATTCACTATTAGGTGCTCTTCTCGGAATTATAGGGCAGGGTTTTGAGATGGCAGGATTTCAGAAATACCTGACGATTATAGCAGGTGTTCTGCTGATCATCATGGCTGTATTTTCTTTTGGAGGGAAAGATTTCGCTTCAAAAATCCCTTTTCTTTCGAAGTTTCTGTACAGTGTAAAAATGAATTTAGGAAAACTGCTTCAGAAAGCAGATTACCGTTCAAGATTCACAACTGGCCTTCTTAATGGCTTTTTACCATGCGGAATGGTTTATATGGCTCTTACCGCAAGCCTTGCAGGGGGCGGAATATGGCAGGGAGCTTTATATATGGCTTTATTTGGTTTAGGAACCTTACCGTTCATGTTTGCCATAGTTTTAGCCGGAAACCTCATGAATCAGGCCTTCAGGGTAAAGGTTCTTAAGGCGGTGCCTGTTATCATGATCATTCTGGGCGGATTATTCATTTTAAGAGGTCTGGAACTTGGAATTCCTTATGTATCTCCGAAAGCTGAAGCAATGACCATTTCTAAAGATCCGAACGGAGCTGTTAATTGTCATTAATTAGTATTTTAATCAACCATGAAGAAAACGATTGTCTTATTTTTAATAAGCATTTTTATGCTGCAATCATGCAGTGTCAATTCAGAAATTGTCTATCACCCGGATGCAGCCTCTACCTCCCTGACCAATATAGATACAAGGGAATTTATGGCAGAAATGATGGCAATGACACCGGATTCATTAAAACAAAAGGAGTTTGGAGAAATAGATAAGCTTCCAACCACCTGGACCAATATGTATGATCTGGCAACACTGGAGTGAAAGTTAAAAACTGAAAATGCTGACACCATAAGAATCATGAAAAAAGTCTTCATGAAGTCTGTAAAAGAAGATAATAAGCCATCTGGTTTTTCTTTTAAAATGGAACATTTCACTTCAGAGGATTATCAGGCTTTGAAAAATTTTATAAAAACTGAAAAACTTCCACTGGATCAGAATAACTTCAATAGCTGGGATGGAAAAACCCTGATCATCGATACCGAAAACTTCAACCTCAAAAATCTGGAAGAAGCCATCCGAACGAAAAGTTCAAAGGAAGAAGCTGAAAAAATGGAAGGAATGATGCTGATGTTCTTCAAAAGTATTGGCACCACTTTAAAATTTGAAAACACAATAAAATCCATCACCGGGAAACATAATTGGGTAAAACAAATTGACAATCACACCATAAGAATAGAATATGACCTGAAAGCGTTGTATAATAAGGATAACAGACTTAAGGCTGATAAACATATTGTCATCAAGACAGAATAATAAAAATTCCCGGATTTATGGTCCGGGAATTTTTATTTATTGTTTCGTAAGATAAATAATTTTATTTACAGGTATGGTCGTTTGAAAATTACTACAATCCTTGGACACAATATCTGCAATTTGATAGAAGTCAATTTTCATTTTGTTGGAAGGGCTGGGCTCACTCAGGTACAGGTATCCCGTATCGTTACATCCCACTTTATTTCCAGAAAAAGTCATTAAATAAGTTTTTAGGTCACCCTGAAAATTAGTTCCCCAATTGGCATCATTGTCTGATTTATTAAAATCATCGTATTCCACGACTCCACTTTGGTTTGTGATTCTTACTCTTCCTATCAACATATCCCATTTAATATTAGAATATTCACTTTCAAATTTTTCTTTTTTAACAAAACTAAATTCATAATTTTTGCCATTCAGAGTTCCTTTCCAGGTACCGGTATATTTATCAAGGAGATGGTTAACATCTTTTACATAGTTATAATCTTCCAGACAATATGATTTGTCTACAACACATTTGGCCACAAATTCAATAGAAGCAATCTGCGTCTGTGCATGATATAGATTAGATAATGCTATGATCATTATCAAAAGTACTTTTTTCATTTTAATTGATTTTAATTTATTATGGGCAATCTGATTCCTTAGGTTTACCATTACTGTCCAGCTTTACTTCTGTTGTTTTTCCAATCTGCTGCATTCTGTACAAATTTACAC
>JASLCD010000477.1 GCA_030146295.1 Chryseobacterium sp. | reverse complement strand
CCGCAGAAGAAAACTTTATGAAGCTGTTTTGGAAAATGGAATCTTTCTATCTGAAGGACGTTATGGAGCAGCATCCGGAACCGAAACCACACCAGAATACCGTTTCTACTTATTTGAAAATACTGGTTGAGAAAGGTTATCTATCCACCGTAAAAGAAGGAAGAATCTTCAAATATACAGTGCTTGTTCCTTTAGAAGGGTATAAAAAATTCCTATTGAAAGAACTTGCACATAATTTCTTTAATAATTCAGGGAAGGAAATTCTGGAACTTTTATTAAGTGAAAAATTGATTTCCCAGGAAGATATGAAGGGATATTTTGATCTTAAAATCGAAATAAAACCAGCAAAAATTGAAGAACCGAAGTTTGAGTTTGCTGAAGAAATCTTAAGTCCTAAAAAAGAAAAGAAAACCAAAGGAAAAGAGAAAGAAAAGGAAAAGGAGAAAGAGAAAGACAAAAAGAAAAAGAAGAAAAAAGAGTAATCTAATTCTCAAAAAACACCAAATCATGAAAACAAAACTCCAGGAAACTTTAAACCGGGCTAATGAGGTCATTTTCCGCTTCCCAATGGTTTTGGCAACAGCTTTATTAGCTGCAATTGGTGCCATCTGCATTATTGAAACAGAGTCTGAAGAAGTGACCGCATATATCAGGTTTACGATTTGTGCCTGTCTGGGAATTTCATTGATGTTTGCCCTGAAAATGGCATCTCAGAGAATTGGGAAAGAATTACTGTTACACCTGTGCGGGGTGGCTTTTCTCATTGGATTCTATTGTATGCTGCCCGATAAAAAGAATAACTTTACCGAGACCTATGCTTACATTATTGCAGTCACAGCTCTTCTCTCCCATTTATTGGTTTCTTTTGTGCCGTTTCTTGAGAAAGACAAAGAGCTTAGGTTCTGGCAATACAACAAAAATCTCTTTGTCAATTTCTTCCTTACGATTGTATTCACAGGCGTTTTGACCGGCGGAGTTGAATTAGCCATCTTAGCGGTTGATAAACTGTTTGATTTTAATTTTCATCACAGAATTTATACAGACACATTTTTTGTTCTGGCTATTTTCGGAAGTAGTTTTATTTTTCTTTTGTTTAGTGATAAAGGTTTAAATAATCTTGAAAAAGATGGAACTTATCCTATTGTCTTAAAGTTTTTCACTCAATTCATCTTAATCCCGCTGCTGCTTATTTATGCAGCCATTCTTTATTTCTATTCTTTTAAAATCCTGATCAACTGGCAGCTTCCGAGAGGCTGGGTTTCTTACCTTGTTTTAGCCTACAGTACTGTTGGGATTCTTGCTTTGCTTCTGGTGCATCCATTAAAAGAGGAACATGCAAAATCATGGGTTAAAATATTTTCAAAGGCATTTTATTATACTATCATTCCTTTGATCATCCTGCTTTTCACGGCTATTTTTACAAGAATTCTGGAGTATGGATATACAGAACCAAGATATTTTGTTTTACTTCTCTCGCTTTGGCTGTTAAGTATTATAGTTTACTTTGTTTTCAGCAAAAAGGCTACAATAAAATTTATTCCGGTGAGTTTATTTTTGTTTGGAGCTTTTGCTTTAATTTTTCCTTATTTCAATGCTTTCAGTGTCGCCAAGAGAAGTCAGAAGACAGAATTGATGAATATTTTAAATCAAAATCAGTTGATAAGCGCCGGTAAGATTAATTTCCATAAGAAGGTTACCGACACCATCCGTGATGAAATTGCTGATAAATTTGAATTTCTGGCAAAAAGAAAACAAGGTGAATTTTTATCCAATCTCCTGAATCAAAAGGATCAGTCTGAACTGTCCAATAATATCGAAAAAGGATCATTTTATAGCATCAATAATAATATTCAAAACAAGTTTTCGGATATAAACATCACCATAAAAAACAGACCCTACGAACTGAATAGAATTGTTCTTGTTCCTGAAAAACAAGTTATAGAAATCGGAAACTATCAATATCTGCTGTCTTTCCACCGGTACAGCAGTGATCCGCAGAACCTGAATGAAGATCAGTTTAAGCTAACAGATCAGCTTACTAACAAATCTTCATTAGCACTACTATTAAATTCCAAACAAGAAGTAGATTTTGGACCGCAAATCATTCAATTATTTGAAGAAAACAAGACTAAAAACGGAACTGTAAAAATTCCTGAAATAGCCATGGAATCTGATTTAGGCAAATATCATGTTAAACTTATTTTCAGTGAAATTACACGAGAAAAATACTCTGACGATGACACAGCCAGTATTTATTACGAAAATGTTTATCTCCTGATAAGATTGAAATAAATAACCATAAAAAAAGACTGCCTCAGGGCAGTCTTTTTTATTATTGTTTGCAAATAAACCTTTGATTATCTTTGGGTTCCGGAACTCCATACTGGAGAATTCCTTCCGTATATCACAAGATTTCCGTCATTTTGCACGGTAAGCTTAACTCCTCCTCTGTTTTCTGTATTTGAGCTCCATACAGGTCTGTTATAAGAATCATAGACCACAAGATTCCCATCCCCCTGAAATTCAGCTCTGCTTCCTTTATTATCAGTAGAAGTAGCCCAAATAGGGTTTCCGTTTCTATTAGCCAGAACCAGATTACCATCATCCTGGAATACCAGGTAATAACGTCCATCTGAAGAATACAATTTCACATCTTTACGGAATCTGTGCCCTGTTGACACATAATCATTACCACGATAACGGTCACCACCATTATTATTTCTTATGCCTCCCTGCGAAGCCCATATAGGATTGGAACCATTGTATATCACAAGATTACCGTCATCCTGAACGGATAACTTATCCGCTCCCTGGCCATCGGTATTTGAGCTGAAAGCAACTCCATTTCCGCGGGTATATACTACAAGATTTCCATCTTTCTGAAAAATGGCTCTAGCACCTCTGTTAGTGGTCTTTGATTCCCAAGCCGGAGCACCGGATCTGTTATAAAAAACCAGGTTACCATCATTCTGAAAGATCAGATAATATCCGTTGTTATCTGCCCAATACTTCCTGTCCTGTCTTAGGGTCTGTCCTGCGTAAATGCTTTGTGCGTTGATCCACAACCCACCAAACACCATCATTAATGCCAATAAATGTTTTTTCATTATAATTACTTTTTGATTGATTGATAATTTTCTAAAATTATGCCAAAACATCATAATATTTCAACCCAAGTTATAATTAAATGATTAGATGGAAATTAAATTCCATAAAAAAAGCGGCTTAAAAGCCGCTTCATATTTTTTACCAACGATTTCCGCCGCCTCCGCCACGGTTGTTGTTACCACCACCATAGCCACCGCCACGGTTGTTGTTACCACCACCGTAACCTCCGCCACGGTTGTTGTCGAAGCTTCTTCTTGGTTTTTCTTCTCTTGGCTTAGCCTCAGATACGTTTAAAGCTTTTCCATTGAATTCTTTTTGATTAAGAGCTTCAATAGCCTGCTGTCCTTCTTCATCACCCATCTCTACGAAAC
>JASLCD010000407.1 GCA_030146295.1 Chryseobacterium sp. | reverse complement strand
TGCTCGCCGAACAATACAACATCAATATGGCTGATGCAGATATTCTGCAGGCTAAAATCTGGGAATTACCACAACTGAGCGGACAATTCAATGCTTACAATCCTCAGGATAAAAAAATTTTTGATGTCGGTCACTCAAAAGGAGCTGGAATTACTCAACTGATCTATATGGGAGGGAAAAAGAAAAATGAAATTGCTTTTGCCAAGTCCAATAAAGAACTTGCTCAACTTCAGTTTTCCCAACTGCTGGCTGATTTACGATCTCAGCTTCGTTCCGCTTATTTCAACCTTTATTATGAAAAACTAAAACTGGACAATACCAATAGGCAGCTAGGTTATATGAATGATCTTTTAAATGCCTATCGTGTACAGTCTGCAAAAGGAAATGTTTCCCTTAAAGATGCTGTCAGGCTGCAGAGTATTGTGATCCAGTTGAATCATGATAAACTGGAGATCAATAAAAATATTCTGGATTATGAACAGAATCTAAAAGTTTTAACGGGAATTTCGGAAGACATAGAACCCACAATGTCTGAAGCTGAAGCCAAAGAATCACTGGCAGCGCAGCCTTTTGGAGATGAAGAAGAACTAAAAAATAAAGCACTGGAAAATAATGCTGATTACCGGTACAATTTGAAACTTATTGATAACAGCAAGCTGTATGCACAATGGCAGAAATCCTTGAATGTGCCGGATGTAACGGTAGGTGCTGCATGGGATCAGGCAGGCGGAACTTTTAATAATGAAGCGAATCTGACCTTAGGTATTCCTTTGCCTTTATGGAAAGCGAATCAGGGAAATGTGGTGAAAGCAAACTATGCTATTCAGCAGAACCAGAAAAATGCAGAATTCCAGAAACTGACACTGGAGACGAAAGTTCAATCAGCTTATAAAACCTGGAAAGCTCAATATGATCAGCTTTTAGATATCAAAACTACAGATCTGCAGAATATGGATCTTGTATACAATGGGATGCTGAGTAATTTCAGAAAAGGAAATGTCAATTTGATTGAATTTACAGACTTTATGGATAGCTACAGGGAAACAGCCCTTCAGATCTATGATATGAAAAATGAGATCATGCAGTCAGCAGAACAGCTAAATCAACTAGTACAAACGAAAATCTTCTATTAAAATCATGAAAACATATATTATCCCCGTATTAATGGCCCTTTCATTATTGGCCTGTTCAAAAAAAGAGGAAGAGAAAACCAATCACGCCAAAAAAGGATTTGAGCTTAGCAACACCATGCTGAATTCTATTTCTCTGGCGAAAGTTGAAAAAAAGAATATAGAAGATGAATACAGCTTTTATGGAAAGATCTCTGCAGACAAAAATAGTTATATCGATGTTTACCCGTTGGTAGGAGGAAATGTGATGAGTGTGAACGTAGAACTTGGAGATTATGTAAAAAAAGGACAGGTGCTTGCAACCATCAGGAGTACTGAGCTGGCAGAAATTCAAAAAGATGTAAGCGATGCAAAAACAGATTTGGTTGTTGCCAAAAATAATCTTCGTGTTGCGAAAGAAATGTACGAAGGAAAGCTAAACACAGAAAGAGATGTCCTGGAAGCAAAAAGCCAGCTGCAAAAAGCAGAAGACCAGTTGCAGAGAGCGGCTGCAGTAAGTACGGTTTATAATGTGAAAACCGGAAATATATACAGTGTAGTAGCACCCATCAGTGGTTATATTGTTCAGAAAAGTATCAATAAAGATATGCAGCTGAGAAGCGACAGAAGCGATAATATCTTTGATGTTGCCAATACAACCAACGTATGGGCTATTATGAATGTCAACGAATCGGATATTGATAAAATCAATCTGGGAATGAAAGCTCAGGTATCTACTCTTTCTTATCCTGATAAAGTTTTTGACGGGAAAATCGATAAAATATTCAAGATTATTGATCCGCAGACCAATGCTATGCAGGCAAGAGTGGTGTTGGATAATGCTAATGGACTGCTGATTCCCGACAGTAAAGCAACAATAAAAGTTTCCAGCCTGGAAAGCAATACTACGCTGACTGTTCCATCCAGAGCTGTGATTTTTGATGATAATAAAAGTTTTGTAGTGATTTTTAAATCCAGAACGGATGTGAAAGTCAGAGAAGTTAAAGTATTAAAGCAGGTAGGAGAAGTCACTTATATTGCAGACGGACTGAAAGAAGGAGAGGAAGTGATTACCAACAATCAGCTGCTGATATACCGTTCGCTGAACAGCTAGTCTTATTAAACCATTAAGAATATTGATATTTTTCTTTAACGGCTTTTTTAGGTCATCAATTTATCTATCATGAATAAATTCATTAAAAATATAATTGCTTTTTCATTAAAAAATAAAGCATTTACCTTTATCTGGGTAGCGATTTTAGCCATCTCCGGTTTTATAAGTTTCAAGAATATGCCTATTGAAGCTTTTCCGGATGTTACCAATACCCAGATTGTAATCATTACCCAATGGAATGGGCGAAGTGCAGAAGAAGTAGAACGTTTTGTCACCACTCCCATCGAATTGGCTATGAGCCCGGTTCAGAAGAAAACAAGTGTGAGAAGTACCACAATGTTTGGTCTTTCTATTGTTAAAATTCTGTTTGACGATGGGGTGGACGATACTTTTGCCAGAAATCAGGTCAACAACCAATTAAGAACCA
>JASLCD010000439.1 GCA_030146295.1 Chryseobacterium sp. | reverse complement strand
GCGAAAGCTTACCCTCATTTTGAAGAGAGATTTATTCAGAATTTAACAAAGAATAATATTAACTTGCAGGTTAAAATTTCTGCCATATTTGAAGATGCCGCTATTCTTGGAGCAGCCAGCTATGCATTAAAAAAGCTTATATAAATTAACAAACGAAACGATACAATGAAGTTTATATTTTCTACTTGCTTCCTGTTATTACAGGCCTGGGCCTTGGGTCAGAATGGCTCTCCCGTAGATTATGTGAATCCTTTGATGGGAACGCAGTCCAAACCCTCGTTATCCAACGGAAATACCTATCCGGCAGTCGGACTTCCGTGGGGAATGAATATCTGGACACCACAGACCGGTAAGATGGGCGATGGATGGGCATATACCTACGATGCAGATAAAATAAAAGGGTTCAAACAAACACACCAGCCTTCTCCGTGGATGAATGATTATGGCGCATTTGCCATCATGCCGGGAGTAGGAAAAGTGAAATTTAAAGAAGAAGAAAGAGCAAGCTGGTTCAGCCACAAAGCTGAGGTTACTACTCCTTATTTCTATAGTGTTTATCTTGCTGATATCAATGTCACTACAGAATTTACCCCTACAGAAAGAGCTTCTTATTTTAAATTTGATTTTCCTAAAACAGACAGTGCGTACGTAGTGGTAGATGCTTTGAACAAAGGTTCTTACATCAAGATTTTACCGAAAGAAAGAAAAATCCTGGGGTATACGACAAGATATTCTACCGGGAAATATGAAAACTTTAAAAACTATTTTGTCATTCAGTTTGATAAAGATTTTGAACTGACAAAAACGTGGAAGGATGATAAACTGGTAAATGATCAGTTGGAAATTACCAGCGATCATACAGGAGCTGTTGTTGGTTTTAAGCTTAAAAATAAAGAAACGGTTTATGCAAAAGTGGCTTCTTCTTTCATCAGCTTTGAACAGGCAGAACTAAACCTTAAAAGAGAGATCGGAACCAGAAACTTTGAACAGGTAAAAACAGATGCTAAAAATATCTGGAACAAAACATTAGGGAAAATAGACGTAAAGGGAGGAACAGATCAGCAGATGAGAACCTTTTACTCTTCTTTATACAGAACTTTATTCTTCCCTCAGAAATTATATGAAGTGGATGCTCAGAATAAGATAAAACACTGGAGTCCTTACAACGGTAAAATTGAAGACGGAAGAATGTTTGCAGGAACCGGCTTCTGGGATACTTTCCGTGCTTTGTACCCGTTCCTGAATCTTGTTTACCCAAGCATCAATGTAGAAATGCAGGAAGGATTGGCTAATGCTTATAAAGAAGGCGGATTCTTACCGGAGTGGAGCAGCCCCGGATATTCTGATATTATGATCGGAAACAATTCTGCATCCGTAGTAGCAGATGCTTATATCAAAGGACTTCGCGGATATGATACGGAAGCGCTTTGGCAGGCCGTAAAACACGGAGCAGATAATGAAGGGCCTATCGAAGCGGTTGGTCGTGCAGGAGTAAAATATTACAATACATTAGGCTATGTTCCTTACGATGTGAAAATCAATGAAAATGCGGCAAGAACCCTGGAATATGCTTATGATGACTTCTCTATCTATCAGCTGGGGAAAGCATTGGGCAAACCCGCTTCTGAAATCGATATTTATAAAAAAAGAGCTTATAATTACAAAAATGTCTTTGATAAGGAAACTGGATTAATGCGTGGTAAAAATAAAGACGGGAATTTCCAAAAACCTTTCAATCCTTTCAAATGGGGTGATGCTTTTACAGAAGGAAACAGCTGGCACTACACATGGTCTGTTTTTCAGGACATCGATGGCTTGGCAGAGCTGATGGGGGGTAAAAAGAAATTTGAGGCAAAACTAGATGAAGTGTTTTCATTACCTCCGGTTTTTGACGACAGCTATTACGGTGGAGTTATCCATGAGATCAGAGAGATGCAGATTATGAATATGGGACAGTATGCTCACGGAAACCAGCCGATTCAGCATATGATCTATCTGTACAATTACGCAGGAGCACCCTACAAAACACAATATTGGGCAAGACAGGTAATGAATAAACTGTACCATGCAACTCCGGACGGTTATTGCGGTGATGAAGATAACGGCCAGACTTCTGCCTGGTATATTTTCTCAGCGCTTGGGTTTTATCCGGTGACACCGGCAACAGATCAGTATGTATTGGGAGCACCATTGTTTAAAGAAGCAACCATCTATCTTGAGAATGGTAAGAAAATTGAAGTGAAAGCTCCGGAAAACAATGCCGATAATCTATATGTAAAATCATTGAATGTAAACCAACACCCTTATTCTAAAAACTGGCTGAGCCATAAAGAGCTGATGAAAGGTGCTGTTTTAGACTTTAAAATGGATAACAAACCGAATAAAGAAAGAGGTTCGCAGGAAAAAGATTTTCCATATTCAATGTCAAAAGAAGAATCAAATAAATAATTTTTAATAAAAATATAGCTGTATGAGTACAGAAAAAAAAGAAATATTCGAGAGAGTAGAGAGCATGCTGAAGACACAAGGTTTTACGATCGCGGCAAAAGACGATACAAGACCATGGGGAGGTTTCTTTGTTATTGATGAAACACAGGCACAGGATTTTGCCAATCAGTACTTTGATGGGATTGATGTAGACAATCTTAGAATAGGAGGGAAGCTTAGCCCGAAAATTCTTATTGTGGCTCCGGAGGCGAGATTAAGCTGGCAGTATCACCACAGAAGAGCCGAAATCTGGCAGGTAGTGGAAGGAACTGTAGGAATCAAGAGAAGCAATACTGATGAAGAAGGAGAACTGGGAGAATATGGTCCAAAAGATCAGGTGAAACTTCAGCAGGGCGAAAGACACAGACTGATAGGTCTTGCAGGCTGGGGAATCGTAGCTGAAATCTGGCAGCATACCGATGCATCCAATCCGTCAGACGAAGATGATATCGTAAGAGTACAGGATGATTTTGGAAGATAACCCAAAGTAAGTAAATAATACAAATCCCATTTTAGTGTCTGCTGAAATGGGATTTTTTATGGATAGGAAAATGAGAAATTATTTCTTGTCTTCCCAGGTTCCTTCTATTTCTTCCAGCGTTTTTCCTTTGGTCTCCGGAATCATTTTCCAGATAAAGAGGAAAGCAAGCACAGCGATCGTCATATAAATCCAGAATGTGAAGGTATTTCCAACAGATCCTATAAGAACAGGAAAGGTTTGAGATACCAGAAATACGGCAAGCCAAAGAAAAAAAGTAGCCACAGACATCGCCGTAGCACGGGCTTTTGTAGGGAAAATTTCAGCGATAACAACAAATGTTAAGGGGCCTAATGACATAGCAAAGCAGGCTATATACCCCAGAATTGCGATAAGTACCAGATACCCCTGTTGCCCGGTATAGAAAGCCCAGCCTACAATCAACAAGCAGATGGCCATACCGGAAATTCCCAGAAGAAGCAGCCTTTTCCGGCCCCAGAGATCTACATATTTTATAGCAACAAAGGTGAAGATAAGGTTAATAACCCCCACCAGAATAGTTTGCATAAATGCAGAATCTGATCCTACTCCTGTTGATTTGAAAATTTCCGGAGCATAATACATGATCGCATTGATGCCCGTGATCTGTGAAAATACAGCCAGTAAAACACCAATGATAAGAGCCCGTTGTAATTTAGGCTCCTTTATATCAGAAAAAGAGAAAGGAGTTTCGTCCGTTAGAGATTCATTGATAGATTCCAGTTCCTGCTGAGCCGCTGCCGATCCATTTATTTGGGTTAGAATACTCAATGCTTCAGTATTTCTTTTCTGTTTTGCAAGCCAGCGGGGGCTTTCAGGTACGGTGAACAATAGCAGAATAAAAATCATTGACGGAATAACACCCGATCCAAACATCCAGCGCCATCCCGTAGAAATATTCCAGCTTTCACCATGGATGCCGGCGATATAAGCATTCACAAAATAAATAACAAGAATACCGGTTACAATTCCCAGTTGAAAGATTGAAATCAAACGACCGCGAATTGCTGCAGGCGCCATTTCTGAAATATACATCGGAGAAAGCATAGATGCGATCCCGATTCCCATTCCGCCAATAATCCGAAAGAGGACAAAAACCCAAAGATTGGGAGCAGATCCTGTCCCTACAGAAGAAATAGTGAATAACAGAGCTGAAAGCATTAATACTTTTTTTCTTCCAACCCGGTCACTGAGCTTCCCCGAATACATAGCCCCGATGATACATCCCAATAAAGCACAGGAAGCCACCCAGCCGGTCATAATATCAGAAAGCTGGTAATAAATTTTCATAAAACCGATAGCTCCCGAAATGACAGCCGTATCATAACCGAATAGTAAACCTCCTACAGAAGCTACGAGAGTCGATTTATAAATAATATTGGATGAGGTGTTTGGCATACCTTTTTATTTTAAAACTTTACTTGCAATCATTTCTGTACGGACACTGGCTTTGATCGTTACACATTCCTTACCTTCACTTTCGCCATGCGGGGTAATGGTATAAGCTCCCACATGGGCAGGCACAATAAAAGTTTCAGCATAATGAACAATATAGGGTTCAAAGCTGTTATCCGGACTTTCAATAATCACTTCACGGCCTTCCACAAGATTGAGTACATTCACAACATCTTCCGTATGATGACGAACTTGTTGAGAAAACCAATGTCTTCTGGTCTCAATAAATGACCAGGCATCCAGCCCGGTGCGTTCTTCGCGCCAGCCTTCTCCTTCGGCAATTGGTTCTGTAAGATTGAGGATATGCTGTTGAGTCCATGAAGCAGTACGGTCCCATTGTATTACATTTTTGCCATGCCCGAGGGATATTGGGCGGGGTTTACCATCTAGTCCCATTCTTCCCCAATCCCAGAGTTTAAACGTAAAAATATACGGTGTAGCACTTATTTCGAGCACTACAGAATTTGCCCCGGAGCAATGTACAGTTCCGGCAGGAATAGATACATGATCATGTTTATGAACGGGCCATTTTTGTACATACTGCTCTGCATCAAACGGGAGATCATTATTTTGAGCTTCGGAAAGTGCTTTCATCATTTGATCAGGATCTGTATTTTCTTTCAGACCCAGATAAACAAAAGCATCATCTCCGGTATCCAGCATATAATAGCTTTCGTCCTGAGTATAAGACATGCCGAATTTTTCTTTGATATACTCCTTCAACGGATGTACCTGTAAGCTTAAATTTCCACCTTCCATGGTATCCAGAAAATCAAAACGGATAGGAAATTCATCCCCGAATCCTTCATAAACCTCTTTTCCAAGTAAAGCATCCGGCTGAAAAAACACAAGATTGATTGATGGAATTTCCACAACCTGATCTCCAAACTCTAACAGCAGGCTGTTTTCTTCAGGGACACAGTCAAAACCCCAGGCAAAATTGGGTGCATTTCTGTCCAGATCGCAGACTTCTTTCAGCCATTGCCCTCCCCACGGTCCCGGATCAAAGAAAGGAACCACCCTGAATGGCTGTTGTACAGTCAGTTGCAGAGCATCAAACAAAGCATCAGTACTTATCATTTTAGGCTGATGGGGGATGGTGGTATCCCAAACAAAATGACAGGTATTCAGCATTCTTTTTTTATAACGGTCACACACGCGCCAGTCTACAAAGTAGGCATGTTTGTATTGGTAGGAAAAAGCATCTGCATAATTTGTTCTGCCCAGATTACAGGCGGTATTGTTTCGGAAACGCATCTGGATTTCCCATCGTGGCATATCTGCATAAATGGAAAGATCAGACTGTGGGGCAAGCAATGTTGCTCCCGGACCTATAACCACTGTACAGTTTTTGACAGTATCAATCTTTTGTTGCAGTTCCAGTACTTTTGAAGAATCAAAATAATCTTCCAGTTCCAATGGAGTAATATAGCCAAATACAGGATCATCTGTAACGTATTTCTGTACCATTGCTGCAATATCATCTTCAGGTTTCATCGCTTCTGAAGTATCAATGATCACTCCCGGGTTTAACAGCTCCTGCACAGCTGTCATGATTTCTTTAATGAAAACGCCGGGGTAGCATTCAATGGCAATTGTTGTGGGTTTATTTTTTATAATTTCTCTGCAAATATTTTCCCAGCCTGTTATGCATTGATGGCTGAGTATTCTAATGACAGGAAACTTATTGAAATTTGAATTCATCCGTTTATTTTTTTATCGTTGAATGGAGTAGGCTTATTATCGTCGTTCTTCGGTTCGGAAATTGAGTGGCCTTATTTCATTCTTTTTTATTAATGATTGATAAGATGTGAGACGCCAAGCAAAGCGGCAGTACCGGGGAATATTCCTTCTTCGATAGGTACTTTCCCCAATGGAGTCCAGGCGTGAGTTTCTACATATTGTCTGATATAGGGGATAATTTGTGAGCTGCTGGCCATAATGCCGCCCGTCAATACGAGAACTTCCGGGTCATAGGCATGAATAAGATTAATGGCAGCTGCTGACCATACCTCTAAACTTTGATCACGAAGATGTAAAGCAGTGACATCCCCTTCGTCAGCGAGTCTGAAAACAAGTTCATAATCAATGACAGGGTAAGCAGACAGTTTACTTCCGGTAAAGTTTTTGTGCGATTCTGCCATAGCTGGAAGGTTCCATGTAGATGCTTCAGTTTCTACGCAGCCTTTGTTTCCACAATTGCAGGAATTTCCTTTATAGTTGATAACGGAATGACCTCCCAATATGCCGGCTGTGAAATGCCTGCCTCTAAGCAACTGTCCTTCAATGACGGCAGCGCTTCCGACTCCGGTTCCCAATGTCATCAAAACAATATTATCATAATGTTGGGCATTACCGTATTTCCATTCTCCCAACAATGCGGAACGGGCGTCATTTTCTATTGTGAAAGGCAGATTGAAGGTCTGCAGACACCATTCTTCAAGATCAATATCAGGAGCATCTCCAAATTTTTTGTCAATGGAAAGAATTCTTTTTTGAATAGGGTCTACAATACCCGGAGAAGCGATTCCTAATCCTGCGATATCATTGGTAGAAAGCTGCTGCTGATTGAGCATATTTTCTACCGTTTTCTGTATGAAGGGCAATCTCTGTCTGAGACCTTCGCCGGAATTCGCATCAATAGATACAGAAGATAGGATAGTACCCTCTTTTATGATTCCTATTTTAATTCTGGTCCCACCCATATCTATAGCAAGTACTGGCTTTGACATTGGCTTTAAGTATTTTCTTAATAATATAACCTCTTCCTTAGTCTAAAAAATTAAGGAACTATTTTGATTTCCATCACATCCATTCCGGATAAACGGATCTCTTCTGCAGGAGACCATATATTTCCAGTTTTAGTCTCAATAATCTTTGAAGGCTTGATCTGCTCCCATAAAAAAGAAGTTGCCTGTTCATTTTCGGAAGGATTGTAAAGCCTGATCAGGAAACTTTTGTCTTCCTGTGGTGTTACGCTTGTCACCACAATATGATCATTATGAGTACGGAAAAGACTTTTTCCGGCAGATGATTTTTCTTTAACAGGAATTGCGATAAGAGGCTGGGTAAAAGCAGCCGCATATTTCTCATTTTCTACTGCATTAAAACCAGTATGAGGGCGAAGTGTATAGTGATAGTGTACAGGTCCTTCCTGATCTGCCTTATAATTGGTATGCCAATAGTTGTTCATTGCATAGCTGAACCAGTGAGTTGTTCCGGGGGCTCCCTCGTCTTTCCATTTTTTGTGGCTGTTGTCAATAGTCATTCTTTCATCGATCATTTCTTTTGCCTCAATCAATGGAGTTTCCAGCATCATCCACTGCATTCCTTTTTGCCCGGAAGACGCATCTACCCAGCGGCGGCTGTATCCATAATCCATGTTGGAGCCGGGAAGCTGATCTGTAAGATATTTCATCGTTCCATACCCTGCATCGATGGTGATATTTTTAAAGTCGGCATTGAAAGGAAAACCAAAATGTACAGATTCTTTTGTACGAACAGGCTTTTTATCTACAATATTCTCCAGCGCAACTTCATCACTTCCGGCTGTCAGTGTAATGATTCTTTCCAATTTTTTAGCTCCCGGAGCTTCTGATGTAATGGAAACTTTGGCGATCAGTGGACCGTTTTCCAATACTTTTACCATTACATCAGCATTTGAGACCGCTTCTTTGGGATCAGATCCAGGGACATACCAATAACTGTTCAATCCCTGATTATTAAAACTTCCCGCATAATTCGTTGAACTGTTGTCTGTAAAACGGGTAATACTTCCTGTTTTGCGATCCCATGTAAGTGTTACTTTTCCATTGGAAATTCCGGTGTCTGTAATCGTAAAGGGATGAGAATCTGTTGCTTTTTGTTTGATAATCGTGTAAACAGCGGATCCTAATGCAGGAACATCTTTGGCAAAGAATACCATTGTTCCGTTCCGTAGTTTCTGAAGAGGTATTTTATTTCCGGAAATATCCTGAACGGCATTTCCCAGAGTGGTTTCCGGAATTGTAACCACACCGCTTCTTGCCCATGATGAGGTATTGAAGACCGCGATTGTTTTGGAGGAAAGATCTGTTAACGGCTGCAACAGTTCATTTTCCAATTTTTCCGAAAGAGAATTTCCGTCCAGTGAAAACTGCCTTTTCACTTTCCATTGGTCTGCCACGAATGGAAGATCGGGAGCTGTAATACTATTGAATGCTCCCCATGTATGTTCATGAAAGAGAATCACATTTCTCCAGGCTTCATAAAATCGCTGACTGTTATATTGTGAAGGGTTCAGCATAGCGTAAAGGGTAGTAAGCTGCTGCAATTTCAGACTGCTGTTCCTGTTGATCCCTTCTTCTTTGGCTGTAGACATAGCTCCATCTTCCCAATAAGGACTGATATCACCTTTTACCACAGGAATCTGGTCCCCATATTTTTTTTCAAATATTTCAAACATTTTTTCGTTCGTGCTCAAAATGATCTTGGGTGAAGTATATTTTTTGTTCCACTCATCTACAAATCTCGAT
Organism: Chryseobacterium sp.; assembly: GCA_030146295.1. Lineage (GTDB taxonomy): Bacteria > Bacteroidota > Bacteroidia > Flavobacteriales > Weeksellaceae > Chryseobacterium. The sequence continues at coordinate 7,200 of JASLCD010000439.1, read as the reverse complement.
ATTGAAGGATCTATAGGCCCGTTATCTGCTACGATGTTATAACGCCATTGCACCATATCATATGGATAATTTGTTTTGGTAAGATCATCCAGATATTCTGCAATTTTTTTCTGACCGGTTTCGAATACCGCTCCGGGATGTACGCCGTGCCATGAAGAATATCCTCTTCCTGCAGTCCAGAATAGTATTTTTTCCTTTCCTGACGGAGACTGCCACCATACAGGTTTATCACCCCAGTTCTTTACAAAATTCCCAACACGATCTCCCAGATAAGGATTTGTCTTTCCAAGATAATTAGGTCCGCTGGAAAAATATTTTACCTTGGATGATGCTAACGCTGGAACTAATGCCCAGGCAAATCCAGGTACGTCTGACATCATTGCACTGTTGATTTTCAGGCCATATTCTTTTTCTAGTTTCTGTGCATATTCTGTGTAATGGTAAAGTTCTTCCGGCTGACTCAGACCCGTTAAGATATTGCCATACATGGCAGAAAGTCCGATTCCTCCTGCTTTTACTGCTTTTACAAACGATTTTTTGTCGTCTGCCGTAGCATTTTTCATGAAGTTTTCAACATCCCAGAGCGCTTCCACATTCCATTTGAAGCGGGCTTCTTCCGGGAGGTTTTTCGTTTCTTCAACCATTTTGATAGCGTCATAGATATTTTGAGTATGGATCTTTTCTACTTCAGCCTGAAGATGAGAATATCCCACATCAGTATGGGAATGATGGATAAAATAAAGGGTGCGTGGAACTACTTTTCCGGCCTCAATATTTTTTCGGTAAAGTTCTTTTTTTCCTGAAGTAACCAACAATTGTACCCTACCTCCTTCCGGCGATAAGGTAACAGGAATATCAAAAGTTTTGATTCCGTCCGGCATGGTAAAAGAATGATTATCTTTGCCATCTATTGTGGCTGTTATTTTCTGATCCGGCCCAAAATGTAAAGTGGTAAGAGTGATCAGGCGCTTTCCGTCTTTCAGGATAAAAGGAGTAGAAGCAGCATCTATTTTTTCTTCAAAAGTAAATTTATAGGTCATAAACCAGTCCCGGCTGCCCTGAGCCTGTCCTATCAGTTTTAAACGGAGAGGTTTACCCGGAGTTATTTTACTGACCGGAACCCGTAAATAGGCAATTCCATAAGAATCTTTCAGACCGTCCGTTTTAGTTTGATGAAACACAAATGCAGTACTGTCTGCTGCTTTGGATATCCAATCCGGACGCTGATTGGCAGGATAGGTACTGAGGGTCAGTGTCTTCTGATCATCAATATAAAGATCAAAATTACGAATGCCTCCGCTGGTACCTGATGAATGTGAAACCAGCCAGTTAAAATATACATAGGGACCTGCATTTTTTTGTGGTACCGGGGCGGTTTCCCATTCTATAACCTTCGCTCCATCTGTGGTGCGGGTAAGTAATGCTCGCGTGGCATGATCCGGAAATGCGGAGAAATAATCAATGTTTTCACCGGCTATTTCACGGCTATATCCGTTAATGGGCTGTACGTTACCAAAATAAGGTGCTTTTTTCTGACCATATGCAATATTGCTTATCAGGAAAGATACCAGCAAAAGAAAATACCTGTTATACATAAGCTTAGTTTTTATAATTATATGTTGGAATGTTTGAACATATTAAATTTTAAAAAAGGGATTAGTTTCCCGGAGATTTATTAATATCTATTGTATAGGTGAATTTATCGGAACGGTAATATCCTACATTATATTCCACAGGTTTTCCGTTGATATCATATACAAAGCGCTCACGTTTCAAAACAGGAAAAGAGGCAGATACTTTCAGTTTTTTCCCTATTACAGATCCGGCCTGGCAGGCACTTATATTTTCCCTGGAACGATGTACGGTTACCCCGTGATGCTCCTGCAGCATACTGTATAACGGCATATTGAAGTCATCTCCTTTATCCAGACCTATTCTGGGGTGAAAATAGCTTTCAAAATAAACAATCGGGTCTCCCGAGCTTTCCCCTTTTAACTTGGATAGCTTGAATATTTTTTTATCCGCTGTGCAATGAAAGAAATTACAGATCTCCTCATTAGGCTGCACCATAGTTGTTTTTAATAACTGGTTGATGACATGAATTCCCTTTTCCTGCATCTCTCTGGTAAAACTATACCAGTGATCCAGACCCGTTACCAGGCTTTTCTTTTCAGCAACGCGGGTTCCGATCCCTTTTTTCCGAATAATCAGACCTTCATTTTCAATCTTGTTGGTAGCCTGTCTGATGGTGTTTCTGGAAACTCCCCACAGATTGGCAAGATCAACTTCTTTGGGTAATAAAGCCCCTTTTTTATAAACTTCCATTTGGATTAGTTTACGGAAAAGATCCTCTACCTGTACATGCAGAGGCAGTTTGCTGTTATGATCAATTGTAAAATCCTGATTCGGTATGTTCATACATATAAGAAAGTGTAAATATAGTATTTTTTTAATTTGAAGCTTATTTTTTTTAATTATTTCTAAAATAAAAGACCAGATGTAAAAGTCTGTAAGAAAATAAAATAATTTATGTTTAAAAGATATTCCACAAAAAAACCTTACAGGCTTCAGAAGTCTGTAAGGTTTATTGTATTCCTATTTTCTTTATTGATCGTTTATCCGAATTAAGAATTTCAGCCGGGTGAAAAGATTCCCGGCTTTCCGTTTTTAAAACGTTACATCCAATCCTACGTAGAAGTTAGCCTTCATAATCGGTGCATAGACCATTCCTCCATCGAAATAATTTCCGAAAGGATTTTTAAAATCAACAATCGCATTTTTCTGATAGTAGGAAGTCAGGTTTTCTCCTCCAACATATGCTCTGATCTTTTTATTGAAATTTCTTGAGATCTGAGCATTAAGAACTGCATAAGATTCTGAATAAGCTGGTAGCTGAAACTCTGCCGGATTCGTTGAAGTATCAGGAAGTCTTTGCTTTCCAACCCAGTTTAACGTGGTATCAAAACTCCAGAATCCTCCATTGTTATTTTTATTGGTGGAATACGCTAGATTCACAAATCCTCTGTGTTTTGCCATGAATGGAACTTCTCTTCTTCCTCCGATATAATCGGCCTGTACATCATAATACTTATAGGCAAGTCTTACATCAAAGTTTTTGAAAGGCGTAAAATCCCACTGAGTCTGGAATGAATTCGCAAATGATTTTCCTTCCAGATTATAGAATGTCAATTGTTGTGGAGACTTATCCAAATCCACCAATACCTGATCCTGGAAATCCGTTCTGAAGAAGTCGGCAACAATGCTTGATTTTCTTCCGAATAACTTAAACTCCTGCTGTAAGCTGGCACCATAGTTCCATGCAATTTCAGGTTTTAAGCCATAAATATTGCCTCCGTTGGGTAGAATATTAATGGCCCTGTTGGATGCAAAATACTGCTGGCTTTCCGCAAAAACATTCGCCGTTCTGAATCCTCTTCCTGCAGAAAGTCTTAAAATAGTCTGTGGTGTGAAATCATACTTGAAATTAAGTCTTGGTGTAAATTGAGTTCCTGCAAGATTGTGAAAATCTACTCTTGAACCTGCTACTAAAGTATATTTTAAACCTGTTAAAGTATATTCAGCAAAAATACCCGGTACGATTTCATTTCTTCTAATGTCGTTTAATAGATAGGTTTCTTTATAGCCGTCATATAAGAAACTGGCTCCTGCTTTATACTTATGGTTGGTATTTCCAATGATACTTTCAAAGATTAAATTGGAATAATAAGTCTGCTGCTGCCCCGAATAGTTTCTCAATCCGAAAAAGCTATCCTGCTGATGATATACATACTGGTTCATCCAGCCGATACTCTGGTAAGGTTTTCCTTTAAAAACATATCCTGTTTTGTTCCAGACCTGAAATCTTGAAATGTCGATTCCTACGCCGTAAAGAGACTGCTTATCCTGAGCCAGCTTTTTATCAAAACCGATTTGCCCTGCGGTTCTCTCATCTCTGATAAAATTAATTCCAAAGTGAGACCCGAATCCTGATTTTTCAAGGTCATTATAATTCAACAAGTAGGCGGCATTGATCTGAGTTCCTTTGGGTCTGTCCAGAAAACCGTCGTTGTTCATATCTGTATTCCCGAAAGTTCCGTTTCCATGAAGAAGAAAAGTCTGAGACCATTTATCGTTGATAGGAGAAACATTGGTAATGTTTATTTCTGCCCTTCCGTTGAAGTCTGAGAAAAGATTCAGCGATGTTTCAGGAGTTTTTGCATTTTTCAGAAGCTCAGTGTTGATCTGGCCTGTAATGCTTTCATAGCCATTTGTTACAGTGCTTCCTCCTTTAGTAAGCTGAATACTTTCAATCCATCTTCCCGGAATAAAATTCAATCCGTAGGCAGAAGCCAATCCTCTGATTTCAGGGAGCTGTTCTTTCGTTAAGCTGGTATATTTTTGGTCAAGGCCAAGCATTTTGAGCTGCTTTGTTCCCGTAACGGCATTACTGAAAGAAACATCAACCGTTGCATTGGTTTCGAAACTTTCAGAAAGATTACAGCATGCAGCCTTTAGTAGTTCTTTTTTATCAATATTAAAGACAAGCCCTGCTTCTTTTTTGCTCAAAGCGGTTGCTGCTTTAGAACCTGTTACCACTACACCATCAATACTTTTCTCTTGAGTACTGTGATCCTCTGAAGCCTGCATCTGGTGATCTTTGTGATCTTCCTGTTTGGTACTTTCTTCATAGTGCACTTTTGGGTTAGCTTCACCAAAAGTAAATGCTCTGTCATACAGGCAGCATCCCGGAAGTCCGTTGTAAACAGCATCCGAAGCCTTGTATTTTTCATTATCATGACCCGCATCAGCAATAGCTTTCAAAATTTTGTCTGAAGAGGTTTTTGATGGGTCAAAATTTAAAGTAACCGTTTGCTTCTCGGCATTCCATTCTGCAGTATTGGCCCCGGCATCTTTTGATGCTTTTTCAATTCTTGCTTTACATGAGGCACAGTTTCCTCTTACGTAGAACTCATTTTCTTTTTTAGAAGAAACAGCATCGGAATGGTGCTCATGATGGTTTTCAGCCTGGGACGGTTGTAGATCTCTGTCGTAATGACAGCATCCCGGAAGTCCTTCATAGGTAGTATCAGAAGCTTTGAATTTTTCGTTATCATGACCTGCTTCAGCTACCTTTTTCAAAATATCATCAGCAGATGTTTTGTCTGTTTCAAAGGTTAACGTTTGAAGATCAATAGAATAAACTGCTGTTTTTGCCCCTGCTTTTTTAGCAGCACTTTCAATTCTTGTTTTGCACATTTCGCAGTTCCCCTTTACTTTGAACTGATTTTTTGAAAGTGTCTGAGCAGATATAAATTGGGTAAATAGGAATAATGCACCAAGTAAAAACCTGGAAATTGATAATTTCATTTTGTTTAAAAGTTTAAATTAATTAAAAAACAGTTCATTACATAGTATAATGAACCCGCGGTGTTTTAATTAACCTATCTTAGGCGGTTGCCAGATTTCTTTTAAACGGTCTGAAAGGTAAGGATCTGAATATCGAAACTGAGCATTCTTATTGGCTTTATAATAAGAAAGTTCCAATCGTAGATTTTTTGAGAAAGGCGTTTCAATAAACGTATAGCAGGCAGCACATGATGAACAGCAGTCATCATTGCATGATTTTGTTTTGTCGTGCTTGCTGTCTTTTTTTGAAGAATGATTTTTGCAGCAGTCCATTTTCTTGGAAGATTCTGCTTTACAGCATGTTTCCTGCATTCCTTGCGCATAGAAGTTATCCTTGGGAATCAAAAAGACTCCCAGACAAAATACTATTGCAAGTAGGTGAAACAGCTTCATATCTGCAAAAATAAGAAATTTATGGCAAAGGATCACCAACTTTTAGAGAACAGCTGTGCCAAGGTTCTCCGTGTGCCGGATTTAACTTTGGTTTTTCTCCCATCGCCAGATTCTGTGCTGCCGGTGCAGGAGTAGGAGTGGCTTGTACCACATTTTGTGCTGCCTGAGGAGCAGAAGCAGGTTTACTGTTTAAAGGCTGCCCTACAGGAATGTCACATCGGTGGCCAGGCTGTCCGTGGGGAGGGTTCATCCCCGGAGCTGTTTTTATCTGTTTTCCGTTGTTGTCAAGTGCAATTTTTCCAGGTGATACGGCATTAGGATCAATCTGAACAATATTATTTCCGCTTGCATTTATATTTTGTACGGCCGGAGTGGCTGCTGCAGGTTTACTGTTCAGTGGTTGTCCTACGGGAATGTCGCATCGGTGGCCCGGTTGTCCGTGTGGAGGATTCATACCCGGGGCAGTAGCTATTGGAGCAGGAGCAGAGGTAGATTGAATACCTGCCTGGTCCATCAGTGCTGTTTTTGAGGTAGTATTAAGGGCTACGCTGGGCTGCCCGGCATTCGCTTCTTCTTTTAAGTAAGTAGCTCTTTCATCTTTTTTACAGGATGCGGCTAATAGTGATACGGCGATCAAACCTATAAATGTATTCTTCATATCCATGGGTATGAAACAAAATTAGCAAAACATTTTTAATTGTTTTGCTAATTTTATACTTATAATTTGATTTTTGGATTAATTTTTCACCAAAAGTCTGAATCCTTCTCCGTGAACGTTGATAATTTCCAACCCTTCGTCGTCTTTTAATAATTTACGAAGCTTTGCAATATAAACGTCCATACTTCTTGCGGTAAAGTAATTTTCTTTTTTCCAGATCTTTCTTAAAGCCAGATCTCTTGGCATGAAATCGTTTCTGTGAATACAAAGAAGCTTCAATAATTCATTTTCTTTAGGAGAAAGCTTATATTCTTTATCGCCTACTTTCAACTGTCTCAGCATAGAATCAAAGAAAATATTGCTGATCTTGAACTGCTCCTGCTCTTCATTTTCCAATGTAGAACTTCTCTGCAGAATAGCTTTGATTTTGTATAAAAGAAGCTCTGTATCGAAAGGTTTTGTGATATAATCGTCAGCCCCCAGCTGATATCCTTTTAAAATATCTTCTCTCATATTTCTTGCAGTAAGGAATATGATCGGTGTATTTTTATCAATCTTTTTTACATCTTCAGCCAATGAAAACCCATCTTTTTTAGGCATCATTACGTCAAATATGCAGATGTCGAATTCATTTTCTGTAAATTCTTTAAGTCCCTGCTCCCCGTCAGTGGCAAGTGTTACTTCAAAATTATTGATTGTCAAATAATCTTTAAGCACCGCCCCGAAACTCTGATCGTCCTCTA
>JASLCD010000436.1 GCA_030146295.1 Chryseobacterium sp. | reverse complement strand
TCCCCAATTTTAAAGTAATTATGAATACCGAAAATCAAGTTTTAGGACTTATTAAATTAAGCGATTATATAAAAGCGTTTTTAGCGAAGAAACCGGAAGATCACAATGAAGATGATGTTGATATTGAATTATTGTTGAAAAGATCTGAAATAGAGAATCCGTGGTTTACTGTTGATAATCAGAAATTTGCTTTGCAGCAATGGGCTGCTCTTTTGACTGAAGACAATATTAAAAACTGGCTTGCTCATTATTCAATCTCTAAAATTTCAAAAAGAGTTGGACTTATTTTAGCCGGAAATATTCCTTTGGTGGGCTTTCATGATGTGATGTCTGTTGTTTTGGGCAATCATATTCCTGTTATTAAGTTGTCTTCAAAAGATAAATATATGGTTCCGTTTTTATTAAAAAAATGGAATGAATTTTCCGATGAGAAAGTAGTATTTGAATTTGTAGAGAAATTAGAGAATTTTGATGCAGTTATCGCTACAGGAAGCAATAATACAGCGAGATATCTTGAATATTATTTTAAAAATCACTTAAGTATTATCCGCAAGAACAGAACCTCTGTTGCTGTTTTGAAAGGTGATGAAACGGATGCGGAACTCCAGCTGCTGGCAAAAGATATTTTCCAGTATTTTGGGCTTGGATGCCGAAATGTGACAAGAATTTTTATTCCGCAGGATTTTCTCTTGGACAGATTGTTTGAGAACTTCTTAGCATTTCAGGATATCATCAATCATAATAAGTATGCCAACAATTACGATTATAACAGAGCGGTTTATCTTTTGAACCAGGACAAATTCTGGGATAATAATTTTGTGATGCTGAAAGAAGATGATAAGCTGTTTAGCCCGCTTTCTGTAATCAATTTCAGCAGATATACATCTTTAGACGATGTGAAATCCTTTATCGTTGAAAATGAAGAAAATATCCAGTGTGTGGTGTCTAAAGAAGACTTAGGATTGAATACTATTCCGTTTGGAGAAGCGCAGAATCCGGGACTTGATACCTATGCAGATAATGTAGATACCATGAAATTTTTAGAACTGGTCTGATTTTCGTATCTTCCATTACTTATTTCACCAGATAACAAAAATGAATATTATGAAAAAATTATTGCTGGGAATTGCTTTTATGGGTACACAGCTGATGTTTGCTCAGAAAGTTGCAGGGGTAAAGGTTGAGAGTAACCAGAAGAAGGAGCAGCTGGCTGCTATCAGTAAGGAGAAAGTCAGTTTGTATAATGATAACTTCCTTAAGTTCGTTGATGCTTTACAGGCTTCTGACCGCAAAACTATTGATGGATTGCTTTCTGAAAAAGTAAAGGAAATCGTTACTGATAATGTTCTTAAACAGGTTAAAGAGGGTATTGATCCAAATAAAAAGCTTGAAATCTTAAAAGCAGGATATTATAAAACAATGGATGGCACCAGTCATCCAAGTATTAAATATAAATACGCAGGAGAATCATCTTCTAAAGAGGCTATTACAGCTGTATTTGAGGATGATGGGAAGATTCTGGGTGTATTGCCTGCAAAATAAGATACATTGATTAATTAAAAAAAATATTAACTATGATGACAGATGTTCTAGTCGCTCATTCTTCGGAAGTGGAAAAAGCGAATTTTTACAAGAAAACGTATTTGCATGTAGCTTTATCGATTCTTACATTTATTGGAGTTGAAACTATATTATTAAAAATAGTTCCTGCAGAACTTATTGCAATGATGTTTGCTAAGAGATATATCTGGCTGCTGATTATCGGGGTTTTTTGGCTGGCTTCCGTTTTGGCTTCTAAATGGTCGCTTTCACAAAGTAAATCTACACAGTACTTAGGGTTAGGGTTTTACATTCTTTTGGAAGCAATTATTTTTATGCCATTGCTTTTTATTGCCAGTAATATCGAAGGAGGGGCTGATGTGATTTTCCAGGCAGCTACTTTAACTATTGCTATGTTTTCAGGTATTTCTGCAGTAGCTTTCACTTCTAAAAGAGATTTTTCTTTTTTAAGGAATATCATTGTAATCGGTGGATTTATATCAATCGGACTGATTGTAGGAGGAATGATCTTTGGGTTTAACCTTGGATTATGGTTTTCGGTAGGAATGGTAATTTTAGCTTCGGCTACAATTCTATACCAGACAAGCAAATTAAAGGACTCTTACGGAACCGATCAGTATGTAGGAGCAGCATTGCAGCTTTTTGCCTCGATTATGCTTTTATTCTGGTATATTCTGAGTATTCTGATGAACAGAAGAAGCTAATTGATAGGGTAATCTTATCTTTACAATATAGTCCCGGTGATATTTCATCGGGATTTTTTTGCAATAATGCCGTAAATTTTATCACTAAAGATTTCATGGATCAACACATCTGATTGCTGGTTTTACAGAAATTCTTTACAGTCTATTGTCGGATTCAATAGGAACGGGCTTTAGCCCGTTTTAACCTTATAACTATCTTCCCTTGGCTTTAGCCAAAACATATAATTACATCGGTTTATTGAACTCTGCAGATTTCATGGATCGACATAGCTGATTGATGTCATTTTGATGAATTGATAGGTAATATTCTATTTGTGCAATTCGTGCAAAAATATTTGTGTTCTGTATGGTTTTGGGAATTTAAACCCAAAAAATCCTGATGACAATTCATCTGGATTTGATGGTTATTCTTTAAAATTTTCATTCAACTTCCAGCCTCATGTGACCGGTTAAAGTCCTCCGAAGTACATTTTGCCGTTGAAATAAAAGATTCTTAAAGAATTGAAAAAGTATAGTAATGAGGAAAACCTCAGGTATTGTATTTTGTGTTTTTTTGCAATCTTTTAATTAAAAATAATCGAAAGATATTATTTGTCAATTGATCCTAGAACCTTTTGAGCAAAAGAATTTAAAGCATCTTTTTCGCTCATTCCGTTCTGTACGTTTGAGTGAACTTCTAAAGCTCCGCAAATGTTGGTAATCAATTCTCCTGCAACATTTAAGTCTTCTTCGCTTGTTCCTCTGAATTCGCAGAAGCTTTCCAGAACTTCTAATGTTTTTTCAAGATTTTCCGGAGTCTGATTTTGATAAAACTGTCTGATTACGGGTAATTTCATTATGCTAATTCGTTAAAAAGATTAATTAAACTTTCTGCCTGGTTAGACTGAACCTGGTTGACCAATTCACCGTTCTTAAAGATGGCGAAAGTAGGTAAGTTGTCTACTTTTGCTAATTTTCTGCTTTCAGGAAGTTTCTCAGCATCTACATATAAAAATGGGATAGTATCATTTTCAGATGCCAGTTTTTTGAATTTTGGCTTCATGATTCTGCAGTTTCCGCACCATGTTGCGCCATATTGAACAACTACTTTTTCGTTGTCATTAACTATATTCTGTAAGGTATCTTCGGTTAATTCTGTGTACATGATTGTATTTTGAATATTTATTGATTTGAAATGTGCTTATGCTTTGTAAAGAAGAAAATGAGATAATTTTTGATAATCCTCCAATTATCTCATTTTCAAATTAACACATTATATTAGTTCTTAGCTAAGTATTCTGCTGTAGAAGT
>JASLCD010000425.1 GCA_030146295.1 Chryseobacterium sp. | reverse complement strand
CCTGTCTACAAATATTTATATTGAGAAGAGTTATGAAATCAAAATCGGATAGTTTACTAATTTCCCTTTACCAGAAAGGAGACGAGGGCGCATTGTCAACCCTTATTCACCGACATCAGAGAGAACTTTTTACATTCATTTTTTACAAAATTAATGATCAAGATTTAGCCAACGATATCTTTCAGGATACCTTCATGAAGATTATTGTCATGCTGAAAGAAGGACGCTATAACGAAGAGGGTAAATTTATTCTTTGGGCGAAAAGAATTTCACACAATTTAATAATCGACCATTTCAGATCAAAAGCAAAGAATATCAAAGTTTCAGAAACCACTTTTGAAACCGACGAATACTCTATTTTTGATTTGATCAGAGAGCCCTCTGAAAATATAGAAGACCAGCTTGTATCCAATCAGATTCAGGAGGATCTTTTAAAGATGCTGCAGTTTTTGCCGCAAAATCAGCAAGAGGTTATTAAACTGAGGTTTTTTGACGGATTGAGCTTCAAAGAAATTGCAGACCATACAGATATGAGCATCAATACTACTTTAGGCAGAGTAAGATATGCTTTGATAAACCTGAGAAAAATCATGGAAGAAAATAATATAATATTAACCCGATAGATAATATTTTGTAAAATTTCACGTTTTAAAGAAAACATACTTCGCCTATGAAAAAAAATGATTCTTTAAAAGTGAAAACTTTGAAACCTAAGAAACAAACCATTGATTTTTTGCTTAATTTTTCTAAAAGTCTTGAGATTGTGAAAAGCAAGAGCAAGAATTATCCAATTTTAAAAAATTAAAATGATTAACTTTGTGCTGTATGAAAATGCAGCATGTTTTTTTTGACCTGGATAATACACTCTGGGATCATCGCAGAAATGCCTATCTCACCATCAAAGAACTTTTTGAAAAACAGGAAATTACTTCAAAGTATCATATTGACTTTGAGGAATTTCATTCTGTTTACCATGATATCAACGAAGATTTATGGGAAAAGATCAGAGACGGGATTATTGGCAAAGAGTATTTGAGAGAACACCGTTTTTATGATTCATTTAAACATTTTGGAGTAGAAAATAAAGAGCTTGCCCTTTATTTTGAAGAAAATTTCCTTGATAATATCGTGAGTCATAACGAATTGGTAGAAGGAGCTGAAGATGTTTTGGAATATCTGAAAGCTAAGAATTATACATTACACATTATTTCCAATGGATTTCAGGAAGTGACAGAAAGAAAATGCACTTTGTCCGGAATCGCTCCTTATTTTAAGACGATTACCAGTGCAGATGCTGTAGGAGTAAGAAAACCTAATCCCAGGATTTTTGAATACTCTTTAGGACTTTCTGAAGCCAGTAAAGAAGAAAGTATCCTGATTGGAGATGACTGGATAGCTGATGCCATGGGAGCAACAGACTTCGGAATGGATGCCATCTTCTTTGATGTTTATAAAGAAGATAAGCAGAAGGAAGGATTAAAAGCCATTACCCATCTTCAGCAGATTAAAGAATACTTATAAAAAGTAAGACCTTACAGTCTAAAGTATAAATATAAAGCCACTAAGATCATCTTAGTGGCTTTTCTGCTCTATAGATCTGGGAAATTAAATGCATTCCCTATGATTATCAAAATACAAATCATAAGCCTGTTTATTTTTCACTGAAATAGCTGTTCCTAATTCTTTCCCAAATTGATTGGGAACTTTGCTCCATAATAATGACAGAAAAATTAAATGTTATGAAAAATGTAAAGAAAATCGCAGGAGTATTGATGATCATGTTTTTATTAACAGGAGGCTTTGTTTCCGCACAGGACAGAGCGATCAATCCGAATCAGCTACCCAAAACCGCCAAAAATTTTCTTGGGATTCATTTTAAGGGAATACCTGTGAACTCAGCCATTGAAGACAGAGAAATCTATGGAGTAGATGAATACAAAGTATATCTGACCAATGGAATGAAAATGGAGTTTGACAGCAATGGAAACTGGAAAGAAGTGGATGGGAAACATCAGAAACTGCCCTATGGTTTCATTCCCGTATCAATTAGAAACTACAGCACCAAAAACTTTCCCAATACTTACATTATCAAGATCGAAAAGAAAAGATGGTCTTATAAGGCGGAACTCTCCAACGGATTGGAACTTGAATTTGACAGAAATGGAAATTTTAAAAGAATTGATGATTAATTCAGAAACAAAATAAACACTAAATTTTAATATTATGGTTAATTGGAATGTAATAAACAGTAACAGAAGAACGATTTCTTCTGCTAAGATTAGAAAGAATATGGTTTCATTTATAACAAGGAATCATCCTTGCAGCGTTATTGAATCTATTGAGAAAAAATATAATGCTTACAAGATTCATTTGATGAACGGTCTATGCCTTGTTTTTGATGCAGACGGCCGTAATGTGAAAGCAAATTAGAATATTCATGAAAAAAGACCTGAGGGAAGAAGGCAGAGAATATTTCCATTTTGTGGATATCTTATCGGTAATATATCACATAACCCTTATATTGATTATATTCTCATAGACTTTCGGTGGTGTATCTCTATCTCCGGCTTCCCTCCTTATAATTTCCTATATTTGATATAAGTTAATCATGCAGCAACGCATTTAGACCCGGAGGTTATGAAGATTTTAATAGTAGAAGATGAACCCGAACTGAAAAATACCGTTCAGAAGTTTCTTGAAGCAGAACATTTCATTGTAGAGTATGCCGAAAATTACAGCAGTGGGCTGGAGAAAATTATTTCTTATGAATATGACTGTATTTTACTTGATATTATGCTCCCCGATGGAAATGGAATAGACCTGTTGAAAGAAATTAAAAAGATGCACAAGAAAGATCCGGTGATCATCCTTTCTGCCAAAGACTCGGTAGATGATAAGGTAAGCGGATTGGAAATAGGAGCAGATGATTATCTGGCCAAACCTTTTCACCTTGCAGAGCTGATGGCCAGGATCAAGTCTGTGATCAGAAGAAAAAATCAGGATGGTGAGACTATTATCCGATACAAAAACATCAGCATCGATCCGGAAAACAGAACTGTGAAAGTAGGGAGTGAAGAGCTTATCCTTAACCGCAAAGAATACGATCTCTTGTATTATTTTGTAATTCATCCGGAAAAAACATTGCAGAAAACTACACTTGCAGAAGCTATTTGGGGCGATTATATAGACCAGGCCGACAGCTTGGATTTTATTTATTCCCAGATTAAAAATCTACGCAAAAAACTGAAAACACTCCATGCAGAAGCTGATTTTCAGGCTGTATATGGAATAGGATATAAACTCATCTGATGAAAGTTTCTTTAAAATATTATACCATAAGATACCTGATCATGATCCTGCTGCTCATTATTGCAGTCTGGGCAGGACTCTTTTATGCTTACATTCTGGACGAAGTACATGATAATGTGGATGACGGATTGAAGAATAGGAAAATACAGATCATCAAAGCTGTTTACCTGAATCCTCAGTTGCTGAAGAATAATGACTTCGGGTTCAATGAGTTTAAAATCAATCCCATTAAAGCAGAAGATTATCAAAATAAAAGCAGGCTTTACAATAAGATGTATTATATGGAATATGATGATAAAGACCAGCCGTACAGAGTTCTTGAGGCCGACTTTATCGATCAGTTCAACAATCAGCAGAGGCTTGTCATAAGAACTTCCACCGTAGAAGAGGATGAATTGATCTATGATCTTACAACAGCCCTGATTGTACTTTATATCCTTTTGGTAATCAGTATTGTTGCAGTCAATGGATATTTATTGAATAAGGCCATGAGACCGTTTTATATGATTTTGGCTAAACTAAAAAAATACCAGTTCGGAATTCCTTTTTCACAGGAAAAGCAAGCGTACAAGATCACCGAGTTTGAAGAATTGAATGTGGAAATCAATGAAATGATTGAACGCAATGAGCTTGTCTTTTATCAGCAGAAACAATTTATTGAAAATGCTTCCCATGAACTGCAGACTCCTTTGGCTATTGTGATTAATAAAATAGATCTTCTGATTCAGAATGATGACCTTGACAGAAAGAATATGACCTTTCTTACCGAAGTTAAAAATGATCTGAGAAGAATGGTTGGCTTAAACAAATCTTTATTAATGCTTTCCAAAATTGAGAACAGCCAGTTTAATAAAACATCAGATGTTGATTTTAATAGAATGATTACCCAGCTTGTTCAGAACTATGAAGATTTTATCAAATTTAAAAAAGTAGAGGTCAATATCATTGAGAAAGGAAGATTTGTTGCAGATTTTAATCAGGATCTGGCAGATATCCTGCTGTCTAACCTTCTGAAAAATGCGGTAAAATATAACAACGAAGAAGGAACTCTGAATATTATCATTGAAAACAACAGAATCACATTTCAGAACAGTGGAAATCCTGTGGCTTTAGATCAATCGAGGATCTTTAACCGGTTTTATAAACAAGGTTCAGATCATACCTCCACCGGACTGGGATTGTCTATTATTAAGACCATTATCAAACAATATCCGGGCTGGGATATTACCTATGAATACGGAGATCAGTTGCATTACTTTATCCTGACAAAGAATAGCGGAAAATGATGTTCAGAAAATAATAATAAATAGAAAAGCCTTTCTACTGAAAGGCTTTCTTATAATAATAAACTCAGTATTAAAATCCTAAGCTTGTTCTTACTCTTTTAAGAGTTTCCAGTGCGACAGGTCTGGTCTTTTCAGCACCCTGCTGTAGTTTTGCTTCCAGCTCCTCAAGATTGTTCATGTAATAAGCGAACGTTTCTCTTTCTTTCTCAAAACGTACCAGAATAAGATCTAAAAGTTCTTTCTTAGCATGTCCGTATCCAAAGTTTCCGGCAAGATATTTTGCTCTCAATTCTTCAGTCTGTTCAGGCGTAGCAATAAGCTGATAAATCTGGAATGTTTTATCTGTTTCCGGATCTTTAGGCTCTTCTAAAGATTTGGAATCCGATTCAATACTCATCACCTGTTTTTTCAATTCCTTTTCAGGTAAGAAAATATTGATGATATTTCCTCTTGATTTTGACATTTTCTGGCCGTCTGTCCCAGGAACATATTTAGTGTCTTCCTGAAGTTCAGATTGTGGCAATACAAGGATTTCACCCATTTGGTTATTAAACCTTGAAGCGACATCTCTTGCAAATTCCAGGTGCTGAAGCTGATCTTTTCCAACAGGTACAATTTCAGCATCGTACAATAAAATATCTGCAGCCATCAGAATAGGGTAAGTAAACAAACCTGCATTCACATCCTGAAGTCTGTCTGCCTTATCCTTGAATGAATGAGCCAGTGTTAATCTTTGATAAGGAAAAAAACATGATAAATGCCAAGAAAGTTCACAGGTTTCAGCGATATCACTTTGTCTGTAGAAAA
>JASLCD010000485.1 GCA_030146295.1 Chryseobacterium sp. | reverse complement strand
TTAACCGCAGTCACCTTGCCCATGAAGTTACGCGCATCATAGTCAATCTTGTAATTCGGATTGTTTTTGATCTTCTCGTATTCACGATCAGATAATTCATAACTACCTGATGTTTCAATTTGGTCAGCCATCATCGTCACACGCGCATTGGTTAAACCATGTGTTTCACGAACACGATCATTTTCAGCGGTGAAAATTTCAGGATTTGCTTCACGTATACGTTGACGTACTGCATTAATTCGGGTAGTAGATTCTTCTATTTTTTTAAATTCGCCACTCAGGTTTTCTACAGTAGTCTTTTGTGGTTGATTCAAACTTACACTGCTTTGCGCCTGTTCTGTCAAACCGTTTTGCAACTCTGTAATCTGTTTACGGATCTGTGCCTTTTTCGCTACACTTTTTTCATTTTTAAACTGTTTTTCAAGTTCAGTAAGCTGCAACGCACTTTGTACATTCTTCGGTGTGCCGTTCTTGTCATCTTGTGACAAGTGCCAAATTGCTTGCTGCAGGACTTCATCCTTAGTTGGGCGTTTTGGCCATGCATCGCCTGAAACAAAACTTGAATCACCTTTGAAACTTAGGCTTGAAAAATGCGTATTACCACGACGACCTGCCGATGTAATTTCAGCGGTTTTTGCAAGTTCTTCTGCTCGCTTATATAAATCAGGTAATTGCTGCTTTACCTTTTCATTTGAACGTGCCGATGCTGTGTTTCCTAAATTTGCAATGTATTTGCTGTCCTCTGCATTGCTGGCTTGGGCTTCTTTACTTGCCTGTAAATTCAAATCACGTACTTGAGCACGCAACTTATTTTCATTGTACGGATTTGGAACATCATCCTGATTTGAACTTTCTGTTTTTGGTAAAGTATCTACATTTTGAGTTTGGTTATCTTGAGATTTTGGCTGAATCTCAAAACGCTTGCCATCCTGAACCACCTGATAATCATTGCCTAATTTTTTCTTATCAATGAATGCTTGTGCTTTATCCTGTGTGCCAAACCATTTGTTTTTACCGTCTTGACCTAAGATTGGTTGAACAGTTTGCGCTGTATCTGTTTCAATTTCTCCACCCATTGCATCCACTGCATTGAGGTCATACTGTTGAGAAATTGATTCGCCTGCATTGTCAGCCTGTGTATTACTTTGATCAGGCGTATATCCTAATTGTGGAGTAACAGGTGATGCCCCACTATCCACCGCCAAAGCTGCTGCAGATGACATGGGCCCATCATTGGGATTAATCCCCATTTGCTGTGAAGGTGTTTGGCTGACTGGTGGTACAGAATTCAACAAATCATCAAAGGCCGCTTCACTGTCATAGTCATTATCAAAATAACCACCCTTCGGCGCTGGCGGCATACCTGGGCTGGTTGGATTACCAGATGCCGCATTGCCCTGATCAAAACCATTATTGTTTAATAAGTTATCAGCATCCATTGATGGCTGATCATAAACAAAAGCTGTGCGACCTTGATTGTCGCCCTGTTGTGCATTTCCACGCGGGATATATTCGCCAGTTAAAGCATTATCTGGACTTGAGCCTAATTGTGATGGTGCCGATGGTAGATTAGGTGAGCCTGATTGTTGTTGGTTATCTTGGGATTCTGTACCTGTGTTATGGCCAGATAAGATATTGGCAGCGCCACCCATTGCCATACCAGCCAAAGTCCCCATGACAGCCGCATCTTCAATACCATCATGCCAAGGCTTATCCAGGGCTAAATTTTGTATGACTTGTTCTGAAACTGATTGAGGTAATTCTTCTAAAAAACCTTCTGAAATTGCACCTTCAATTACACGACGAGGTAAAGACTTCGCAGGCATTGAAGCGATTTCGCCAGCAATATCTGCTGGGCCTGCTCGTCCTGTTACAAGCATGGTATCCACATCACCAATACCCATTTTCTGGGCAAGACGACCACCAGCAAAACCAATCAGACCACCAAGTACACCTGTTGCTGCTCCTGCTAAAGATTGATCTGCTGTTAAACGTCCATCTACAGTTTCTTGGCGAATCTGTTCAGCTTGACTACCCGCCATAACCGCACCTTCACCAACAGCACCAGCAACAACAGGGTTGGCTATACCTGAAGCACGACCTAATACGCCACCAGCTAACATTGAAGGTACAGATTCAACGACAGTATTAGCAATTAATGAGGGATTTGTTAAAGCAACTTTTGTTTTATCAACGACTTTATCTACCGAATTGCCATCTTTACCAGCATCTGCAAATTCTTGTTGTTGGGCTTTATATTGGTCTGTATGTAAATCACTTAGAGCTTGTTTCGCTTCTTTAGGTCGAAAGCCAACAGTACCATCTTTATTCTCAAGTATTTTACCAGTAGCACCATCAGACATCACATCCATGATACCAACTGCCAATTCAGGCACAGCAACTGCACCTTTTAAAGCAGATAAGCCAGTATCTTTTAAATGCCCTAAAATACCTTTTTCTTTAGGTTGGTCTGTCTTTTCTTCGCTCCAATTTTGTTCCCAAGGTTTTTTATTGGTGGTGTCAGAATTATTTGCAGTTGGTTGATTCCAATTTTGTTCCCAAGGCTTCTTTTGCTCAGACATGACAAACTCCTATTAGCATGTCATGTATGTTCTAGTTTATATATTTTTTAGTCTAACCTTAGAGGGGGATGTATTTTAAATAGCTTCCCATGAAGATTGACTATTTGGGTCCCCCCCCTTAAATCTATAACCACCCTGAACCTGTCCTACTTTTGGACCATTACTGGTTTGATTATTAATTTGTGTATTTACAAACTGCTGAGTCTGAGTATCAAACAATTGTTGTGGCTGATTAATCAAACCGCCTTCTTTATCATAAACTTGACCACCACCCACAGTCATATAACGGTCTTTACCAGTGTCTGCTTTATTACCTGTATAACGGTTAATTTTTTCTTGAATAGATTTACGATCCTCATCTGATTTCGCAGAATCATATTGTTCATACAATTTCTCTAATCGTGCTGAGTTACGAATACCAAAACCTTTCTCAGTGGCATTAAGGTTAAATTCACGATTAGCCAAATCATTGGTAGCTTGGAACTTTTGTACATCAAAACCTAAATTTGCATTAAATCGGTTGTTGGTACCTTGCTCACCTAGTTCGGTACGATAATTCTGTCCAGCTTGCCCCATGGCTTCACGCTGTAAAGCAGCAACATTATTTGCATCAGTCGTATAACGTTGATTTGCACGATTATCCTCACCTTGCTGTAAATCAGATAAAGTACGGACTTGATTAGCAGTTAATCCTCTTGCCCCTGCAATCGGTGTGCTTGCTGCACGAATTACAGCTTGACGTTCTGCTTCCTGTGCTTCATTACGTTGAGGTGCTTGTACAGGATTGCTGCCATAACCTCGCATACCTAAGCCTAAATTCATTTCGCGTTGAGCAATTGCATTTTGAATCTGTTGTTCAGTCGGTCCCATTTCTTGAGTATTTTTCATGAAATTTGCCACACCTTTAGGATCATTTGCAGGTCTTACTTTAAATCCTAATCCTTCCCCTTCTCGAATACCATCTGCGCGCGCTTGGGCTGCTGCACCAGGATTGGCATAGCTAAAACTGTTTCCTTTTTGTTGAATAGCATAAGGATCAGAGTTCTGTGCAGGGCTTGATGGAGTCTGGGTTTCAGGCTGTGTTTGTGTAGTAGATAGTGTTTTATTATTACTAAATGGATTATCTACTACAGCGTTAGCATTATTTTGTTTAGCATTAAATTCAGGTTGAGCTGCTTTTGCTTCACTTGCAATACGTTGTTTATCAG
>JASLCD010000402.1 GCA_030146295.1 Chryseobacterium sp. | reverse complement strand
GAAGATTCTTTGATCTTCATACGTTTCTGGAAAATGACAGCATTTATGCCTATCACTTTTACAGGCTGATTCAGGATGCCAGAAATGTTCATTTGCTGTACAATGCATTAAGTTCCGGAGTCAATACAGGAGAAAAAAGCCGGTTCATCACACAGATTGAAATGGAAAGCTCACACGAGATCGAACACCTGATTATAGAAAACTCTTCCGAGCCTATTACCACCAAACCGATAGAAATTTCCAAGACACAGATTGTACAGGACCGTCTTCAGAAATGGAAAGAAAAAGTATCTGCATCCCACCTTACAAGCTACCTCTATAATCCGATTGATTTTTATCTCTCCAAAATTTTGAATACCTCGGAAACGGATGAAATTGAAGAAGAGCTGTCTGTAAAAAATTACGGAAATTTAGTCCATTATTCACTTCAAGAAGTATATGAGGTGTTAAAGGGTAAGGTTTTAAAAGAAAGTGATTTAAAAGATTCAGTTAAAGCAATAGATTATTATATAAATATTGCCATTGAAAAACTGAAACATCAGCCGGAATTCTATGAGAAGGGGATGAATTACATTCATAAAGCAATTGCAAAAAAAGTGATTGAAAATGTCCTGAATCATGATCTTGAACTCATAAAGAAGGGAAACAAACTGGAAATTATTGATATCGAAAGAAAGTTTGAAAACATTGATTTTCCTCTTGATGGAAGTGATAAAATTTCCTTCATGGGATATATTGACCGGATTGATAAATTGAACGGAACTTTGAGGATTATTGATTATAAAACAGCCAAGATCAAAAATCTCAGCGTGAAAATTGACGGAGATAATGTAGATCAATATTTCCATAACAGTGAAAGAAAGCAGGCTCTTCAGCTTTGTATTTATCATTACGTAGTGCAGCATCTTCCTGAGTTTTGGGGATATCCTATCGAAACAGGAATCTGGAGTTTTGCTGATGCTAAAAAAGGCATGGTTTCCCTGCAGTTTGACAAAGGGAATATTGATGACGCCATGAAATCTGTCAAAAGCCTTATCCTTGAAATCCTGAATCCTGAAGTTAATTTTGTGGAAACAATAAAAACATATTAAAGATATTCCATTGCAGATAAAGAATATGTTTTATCTGTAAATCAGAATCTTATTTGCGCTGAATGAGGTGATGGAATTCATTTGTTTGCTTCACAGATGTACCGATAAAGCCGGTAACTTTTTGTGTATCTTTACTACTTATTAAAAACTTTTAAAGTTTAAATCAGATACATTAAGCATCACCAATGAAAAAGATCCTGATATTTTTTGCCATCGCTTTCTCTCTTTTTATCAAATCCCAGCAAAAGAATGATTCCCTGAATATTGCCCTGCGGAATGTGACCAAAGACACTAAATTTGGCCTTGCACTTAGTGGCGGCGGTGCAAAGGGATTTGCCCACATTGGGATTCTGAAGATGATTGATTCCTTGGGAATCAAGGTAGATTATATTACAGGAACCAGCATGGGAGGAATCCTGGGTGGTTTGTATGCGATGGGATATAATGCTGATCAGCTGAAACATACAATCTATAAAATGGACTGGAACAGGATTTTAAGCAATAAAATTCCTTACAACAAAGTCAATATCAGTGAGAAAGATGAATATGATAAATATATTCTGGAATTTCCCGTAGTAAAGGGTATTCCAACGCTTCCAAGCTCATATATTGAAGGGCAGTATATGGGGGAAGTTCTCAATACGCTCACCTTCAACGCAAAACATATCAATGATTTCAGCAAACTGAAGATTCCTGTTCAGCTTACCTCTTCCGATATTGAAAACGGAGGTCTTGTGATGCAGAAAGAAGGGTCTTTACCGTTGGCGATTCGTGCTACATTGGCCATTCCGGCAGCTTTTGCACCTGTTTATATCGATGGGAAACTTTTGGTAGATGGTGGGTTAGACCGTAATTATCCTGCCAATGAGGTTCGGGAGATGGGGGCAGATTTTGTGATCGGAGGTTATACCGGTTTCAGACTTTTTACCAAGAAAGAAATTGAAAACCCGATGAAGATGATTTATCAGACTCATGCCATCCGTTCGGTAGAAGATTTTAAACATCAGAAGGAGCTGTCTAATGTACTGGTAGACTTTGTAAATCCTTTGGGTGAGATTACAACGAAGGATTTTGCCAAGTTCAGGAGGATTATCAAAATTGGAGAGGTGGAAGCAAGAAAACATCTTCCGGAATTTGTAGCCCTGGCAGAAGCCCAGCGAAAAGCAGGAATCCGATATGAGCATGAGATGATTGAAGAAGTGAAGCTGCCTACGACAAAGTTCACATTCAATGAAGAAGATGGTACTCCTATTAACGATGCGGCAGAGATTGAAGTGCTTAAAAAGCAAATGGGTTTAACGGAAGGGAAGTATTACGATGCAAAAACGGTCAATGAAGCAATAGACCGGGTATTCGGAATGCGTCAGTATATAAAGGTCTATTATACTTATACGACTGAAAATGATGGCCTGGTGATGAATGTTTTTGTGAAGCGAGCAAAGAAAGGAGCATTTAAACTGGCACTGCACTATGATACGGAGCAGTCTGTAGGAATTATTGTCAATTATACCTACAGGAATATCCTCCTGAACAGATCGAGATTTCTGGCTACGGTAGACATCTCAGAACGTTTCAAGGCTAAACTGGCTTATCAGCAGTTTCTGGACAGTGGAGAGCGTTTGTGGCTGGATCTGGAGGCAAAGATGATTAATCTTAAAAGTAATGACCTGAACTTCAGACTGTATGATGTAAATGACGATGGCAGTGACCGTTTTCCTAACCATATGTACCGTAATATAACAGGAAAAATTGCTCTGAACTATAATGTCACTCCAAATGCCTATCTTTCATTGGGAACGGAATTCAGTACAGAAAGAATGTACAGTTTACTGGACAAAGTGGATCAGGCAAAAGTGGATAATTACAGTAAAAAGCTGTATAACCACAGCAACTTCAATACATTCCTGAAATTTGAACAGAATAATCTTAATAAAAGATATTTTACAACAAGAGGAAATCATCTTCAGGTGAGTACAAGATTTTACTATGGTGACCGATATCAACTTTATGACTTGAATACCGTACAGCCTCTTCTGTATTTGATTCTTAATCCGAAAGATTCTTATTATTATGAACCTAAAAACCTTGTTTCTTTTACTTTGAATGAAAACTTTTACCATCCAATCACAAGAAGGCTGACGGTAAAGGCAAATGTGTTTTTGGGGGCTAGTTTTGGATCAAAAAGGGAAGATCAGGTTCCTTATCTCTTCCTGAATCAGAAGTATAATCTGGGAGGCAGTGAATATAATTATGATCTCCTGAGTCCAGAATTTAACGGTCTTCGTCAGAAAGAACTTCCCATGACCTCGGTGGCTAAGGCGGCAATATCACTTCAGTACAGAATTATGAAAAAACTCTATCTTACCCCTTCGTTCAGCTACGGAAAAGTGAGTGAAGAGCTTTCTCCTTTTAATAACAGTTTTGATATGTTTGGGTATGGAGTGAACCTTGGGTATGAATCTCTCATTGGCCCTATCAGCTTGAATGTTTCCAGAAACAGCCAGCTTGATTTTTCAAGGATTTATTTCAGCGTGGGCTTCAAGTTTTAAAGAATAATTGAGATCAGTGGAGAAGGTAAAAAAAATCCTTTTATCTAAAGTGATAATTTAGATAAAAGGATTTATTTTTTATAGGATCAGTTATTTATTCTGTTTTAAATCTATTTTCTCGGGATGTCCGGTCTTGGCATTTTGTAATAACTTCCGGACATACTTTTCAAAAATGAAACAATAGCATCCATTTCCTGCTCATTCAGATGTAAAGGCTGTATAAGATGATCGGTAACCGGAAAATTAGGATCAGCTTTCTTTTCTTCGGGAGTAGGATTGATCATCTGCATGCCGCTGTTGTACAAGCTGATAATGCCATGCATGTCATCCATCAGCCCATTATGCATCCATGGAGCGGTATAATCAAGATCCCTCAGGGAAGGGGTTTTAAATTTACCTGTATCATCCGGATTTCTGGTGATGTGATACAGCCCAAGATCTTCATATTCCCGTTTGTAGTAGGTAAGTCCTATATTGTGAAAAGATTCGTCTGTAAGATTTTTTCCGTAATGGCAGTTCATACACCTTGCTTTGGTCCGAAAGAGATGCATACCGTAAATTTCCTTATCACTCATGGCTTTATAATTCCCTTTTATGAACTTATCCAATTTGCTTGGCTGACTTCTGATCGTTCTTTGGAATGTAGCTAAAGCTTTGGCGATTTGATCAAAGGTAATCCTGTCGCTCTGATATACTTCTTTAAAAAGTTGTCTGTATTCCTTGAGTTTGGATAGCTTTCCGGCCAGTTTTTCCGGCTTCATATTCATTTCGTTGTGCGCAGAAATAGGGCCTACAAGCTGTTCTTCAAGTGTTTTGGCTCTTCCATCCCAGAAATAAGAGTGGCGGTCTGCAATATTAAAAAGAGAGGGTGTATTTCTTTTTCCCTGAAGATGATCCGTCCCCAGTGCTACTTCCTGACCGTCGCCCCAGCCGAGTTCAGGGTTGTGGCAGCTGCTGCAGGATACCTGGCTGGATTGTGACAATTTGGGATCAAAAAACAGTTTTTTTCCCAGCATGACTTCAGGAAGTTCCTGTGTTTCATAATAGTTTGAATCCCATTCTATAGCCT
This sequence comes from Chryseobacterium sp., assembly GCA_030146295.1. Taxonomy (GTDB): domain Bacteria; phylum Bacteroidota; class Bacteroidia; order Flavobacteriales; family Weeksellaceae; genus Chryseobacterium. The sequence continues at coordinate 16,673 of JASLCD010000402.1, read as the reverse complement.
CAAACTCCTTCCAACTGACCCCCGCATCCACTGTAGGCTTAGGCCAGAATTTTAGAGGTTTTTTATACTGTTCCACGGTTTCTCCGTAATCCACCCTGTATTTTTGAATAGTATGCTGCATACAGAATAGAGAAATACCTCCAAGAACTACGATTAATTTAAGATCTGAAAATTTTATCATAATGTGTTTAAAAAATACTTCCTATACTGACGGCAAATAAAGTATTGCTGCCCGTTTTAAAATTACTGTATATGATTTTACCTCCTGCAAAAGCGTTCTTGATAACGGGAAAGCTGAAATGAAAATGAATATCAAGTTTTGCCTGCCAGAAATCTGAAGACTGAAAAGCATAATTTTCCCGAAGCATACTATTGATGGCCGGCTTTCCTGAATTGTTGAAAAGAGCATCCTTTTGATAGACATTGGTTGCTGAAAGCCCCAAAGTTACAGAAAGCGTCTGCTGATGTTCAAAAGTTTTCAGCCATTGGTAATCCGCGCCATACATTACCTTACTTAATTCTATGCTTGATGTAGGACTGCTGTATTTTTCTTTTTCCTGAATCCACCCAAAGAAAGGAAGTAAAGACGATTTGGCCTTTTCATTTCCTGTCTCTATAAGCCCTTTAAAAATGATGGTATTGATCCTGTGGTTGTATTTTTCCACACTTCCGATCTGTAGGTAGTTTCTTGAGTTTTCATTCAGGAACAGGTTCTCGGTTCCCTTTCTTTCCCTACTGCTTCCTTCGGCAGAAATTCCCCAGATTGTTTTTCCGGTATCAAAGAACTTTCCAGCTGAAAAGGTAAATTGTTGTTCATCAATTTTTGAGGCGTTGAGATCTGCATATTCTGTCAATAACTTATCAAGATTAAACTTTTTCAGACCTATATTCAGATACCAGTTTTTGTTGTCTGCTTCAAAGATCTGCAATCCTCCTCCATAAGACCAGCCCTCATAATAAGCCTGGCGGAGCTTCCCGGAAAGCAGTTCGTTATAATTTCCCAGACCGCTCATATTATAGATCATAGGATATCCCTGATTGCTCACAAAGCTCAGATAATGCTTTTGGGTATATTTTTCAGCATCCACATAAGCTCCGACTCTGAATTTCCGGAACATGAGTTTATTGGCTCCCATGGCTAAAGAAAAATGCGCCGCTGTATTTTTCGGCCGCGGATCAATGTCCCTATAGCTTAATGTCGCCTCGTAGCTTCCTGTAATCCCCAAAGTAGAAGTATTGATCTTTTTAGAATATCCTCCTGAAAATCTATAATTTTCAAACTTCATGTCTCCACCTACACTGTCGGCCGCCACATAAGGATAGATAAGATCATAATCAGAGTTTTCATTCCATACCACCTGCTTATTTTTTCCCTGAGTATAAGAGGCGTTACCCCAGACTGTTGTTCTGTCATCGGGCTTCTGTAAGCTGTAGACCTCTGCACCCCACAGATTTTTGCCATTACCTTTTTGTTGCAGCTGGTTGGGAGTATTACTTTTCTCAGCAAACACTTTGAAGGTTGTGATACCGTATTTTCCTGCTTCCGAATAGCTGGCAGGATTGGTGGTAATACTGTTTTTAATAAGCCTTTCAAAGCTGTATTCTTCACGTACTTTTTCTGTTATCGTGTCAGTGATCTGAGCACGCAGTTTTACACTTGAAAAAGAGATCAGCAGGATGGATATGGAAAGAAAATATTTCATTTTAGTTAAATAAAGATGGTTTTACACCATGTTCAAAATCTGTTGTGGAGTTGTTGGTGTCTTTAAGAATATTTTTACCATCTATTGTTTTTCCCGTTACTTTTCTGCGTACAGCTTTTCCAAAACGGTTTTTATCTCCGTCAAAAGTAGTTACAGAAGTCCATCCCATATCTAAAGAAGGGGAAGTCACCAGCCATTGGAATGAATCCTGTACACTTAGATTAACAGCATCTGTAATCCACTCATTGGGAATTTTAACAGCAGTTCCGTCCATAGGATATACATCACCATTGATCGTAAGGTTGTAGGTGTATGTATATGAATTTTGAGCGATCAAAGATTCATTAGTCATGCCTTTTGGCATACGTGCTAAAGCATAGGCGTAATATCCCTGCGTATGAATCACCATTTTTTCAAAAACATTCGCCATTTTTGGAACGGCAGGATTGTCGATGTCATCAGAATCCTCTTTGAATATCTGGAAATTGGCATTGGAAAGATTAATGGAAGATGGATTGAATGCTTTATGATTAATGGCATCTTCAGCAATAATAATCGATTCTCCGGGTTGTACAGGATACATAGTTCCGTTTCCCGGAATTCTGATGATGGCTCCGGCGGATAGAGTAGTTCCCATGATGTTTGGGCTGTAATCCTGTTTTTCATTGGTCATAAAACTGGATTGGATGAGCAGCATCCCGTCTGCATACAAAATCTTATCTGTATTGTTGGTGATTTTAAAATACTGATCACCGAAGTACATAGCTCCCTGTGGTGTTTGGGTTCCGGTAAAGAAGATTTCTTCTAAGATCAGATCACTACTGGCACCAGATTTTAAAGCCAGATCCAGAGTTTTGCCAGTCTCACTGCCATTGATGACGATTCCGTTCTGTACACCGGCAACTTTAGCTTCTATGGATCCTGAATTATCATCGTACATAATGCTTCCTTCCGCAATGATATTATATGTTCCTGAAGGAAGTACAACCTGTAAAACGTTGGTGTTTTTAAGCTCCTGAGTAATGGTAAATCCTGAATTAAGTTCTTTGAAACTTATCGTAAGATGTTTATATTCTTTGACCTGGATATTCTCAGGAACCACTTTGAGTTCTAATTTTAATGAGGTTTTTGCTTCTGCAGCATCATTGGAATCTGAAGAACAGGCTGTAATGACAATTGCAGTGCACAATACGAGCAGCGTTCTTAATACATGTTTTAACATAATTTATTGAATTGAAATTGTTTATAAATTGAAATTGATTTCCATTCCGAAATAAGGATCATACGTTCCTTTTCTGTTGATGGTAAATCCGTTGATATTGTAAGGAGTATAATAGCTGAATAACCTGTTTGCAAACATGGAGACAACAACGGCTTTATTTCTGAAGCTTTTAGTAACTTTTAAGTTAAGATTCATTTCCATTGGTCTCCTGGAAGTGTTGTATAGATCCTCATTTTGAGCAATCATCAGGCTTTCCAGAATGGTTCCTTTTACAGACTCCGGGTTATAAGGAAGTACAGTCCCATTCTGATCTACATAATGGCTGGGAATTCCGCTCATAGGAAGAAGCTTTCTGGTGGAATACCATGAAAACTGGAATGAGGATGAAAAAACAAGATCCAGACGGGGAATATAGGTGTCCATCATCAGGTTGGTATTCAATACTTCATTGACCGAATCAGGTTCCATTCCCCCATACAGTCCCAGATAAGGATAAGGCCTTCCGTTAATCAGTAAATCTCTTCCCTTATATACAGGCAGACTGTTTCCATATTGTGTCCGGAACCACGCTCCGTTTAAAGTGAATCTTGTATTGATCACAGGAACTCTATTGGAGGAATATTGAAATTCAACCCCTTCTTTATCTATTTTACTGCCATTTCGCTGAGTGGTATAAAGAAAGTTTTCGTTCACTGTCTGGTAAGGAAGCGTATTCACATCCGGCGGCGAAGTGATAGCCTCGTGGTTCAGACCTGAAGTGTCGTATTTTTTGTATTGGTACAGCGCATATTCATTCATGGAACGAAATGCATTGTGCATATTTTCTTTGAAAACAGTAACGGACATCTGGTGTGCTCCCAGGCTGAAGTCAACTCTTACTTCCAGTTTTTCATTCACAGCAGGCTCTATTTCCGGATTCTGAGGGTTGTAGATCAGTGTTTTATAATTGATTCTTCTGTAGTTCGGATTGTTATGGAAATAATTCAGCTGCTGAATATCTTTGTAAATAAGGTCCGGATATAATAAATTCAGGTCCGGAAACAGGCTTTGTTTACCATACCCTAATGTTAAAGCTAAAGTTGCTTTTTTGTGCATCCAGTCAAATGAAGGAAGTTCCCATTGAAAGTTGGCTCTGGGATCTGCGTACAGTTTTCCGTTCATTTTGAAATAGGAAGGCAGATTCATCATTGAGTTTCCTCTTACTCCTAATGCCAGTGTAAGCTTGTGTTTACCTGTGCTTAATGAACTTACAGATTCCAGAAACAATGCTGAAGTCATATAAGCTGGAATATCGCGGTAGGCACGCGGTCTGAAAGTAGATTTGGGATCAATGGGTTTGTAGATATCAAATAATTGACCTTTGCCCCAGTTTTTACTCATTTGCCAGTCAAATCCGGCATTAATCTCATGGGTTACCGATTTATAGTTAATTTGAAAATTATTGATCATTTTAACAAACAGATCGAGAGGTTTTCCATCAATTGTATAATTGGAAATATAACGGGGTTCCGGGTAGTAACCATCATATTCTCCTTCAGTTGCTGAGAGAGGAAAGGCTGTTGCATTTTCCAGCTGAATAAATTTGGTCTGCTTTATTTTGTCAAATCTTTGGTTGGCTGTTGCCTGAATTTCGGTTGACCGATAGAACGAAGGCTCATTTTTAGTATAAGTAAACAAATTGGAAAGGCTCAAAAAATGATTATTCACCTTGTAAGAGTTGAGCTCGGACAGATCCACATCAGGATCAGATTTTGAACCGTCCAGCGAACCGGTATAACTAAGACTGCTCTGCCATTTACCGGTTCCGTGATCCCATTTTTTTTCTTTTATAATAGCGATATGAGCGGTCATTCTTTTATAGCTTTCAAGCCGGTCTCTTGGGTCAGATTTTGCATTCAGATAATCCAGCCCTGTATTGATTTTCAGATCTTTTTCTTTGTTTTCAAAACCTTTGCTTACGGCAAAGAGTTTACTGTAACCATCAGCTTTAAATCTTGCTTTCCATTTTGTGTATCCGGATTTGTTCGTGATTTTTATAATTCCTGAAGTCAGGTTTCCATAGACAGCAGACGGAATTCCACGAAGAACTTCCACGCTCTCAATCTGATCCGTAGAAATGGTTCTCATATCCACACCGCTGTTTATGCTAAGTCTTCTCTTAAGTCCATTATTGGTTTTGTCTAAAAAATCATAAGAATACTGTAGGTTGGCATTAGAATTTAGCGGAGCTCCGTCAACCAGAAATGTAGTCCCCATAGAAGATGTGTTGTAATCACTACCGGGTCTTCCGGTTTCGCGGAGACTGATTTTGTTAACCTGATTAAGAACCGGATCACCAGATCTCCCGCCTGGAAGAAGCTCCAGAAGGTCAGAAAAGCTTGAAGGCTGCAAATGCTGCATCGCCCGCTGGCCGATCATAGAGGAGGAGGTAAGGCCTTTACCTTCTTTGGCTGTAATAACTACTTCTTCGATCGTATTTATCTGCTCTGCAAATGAAAAAACAAATGTTTCAGCTTTTGTCACAGATATTTTGCCGGAATATCCAAGAACTTCATTTTTCCAGACTTCAATTTTATATTTTCCCGGTAGAAGATGTGTCTCTGCTGTTCCTTTGTCATTGGTGGAAACTGTATAAGTATTTTCATCAGAGAAAATCTTTATTTCAGAGTCTCTTAACAAAACCTGATCCTTGGTTTTTATTTCAAAGGTGATTGTAGATGCCAGGTTTTGTGACTTGACGGCTGTAATTGTAGTGATGAAAATAAGAAAACTGAAAAATCGGGGCCTCAAAGGGAATCGGGAGTCATGCTGTACCATCTGGCATTATTCTTTCAGCAAAAGTAGGAGCATCAATATAAGTTTGCTAATTTTATTTAGAATAATTTAAAATAAATGACAAGAATCATTTATCTAATTTTAGCAATAATTTTGTCAAAATTTGTTTTTTTAAAGTTTAAAATACTTATTAATAGTGAATTGTGTAATTTTGTCGTGTTTTGATTGTGGCTTATCTCCAATTATTTTTTGTGGAGTTATTCTGTTGGTGATACCTAAAAAAGCACTTCATCGCTGAAGTGCCAAAATTAACTTGAAATGAGATATGAAGAGTGATTGTTTTTACAGTTTTACTTTCTTATTAATGGCTTTTCCATTAGCAAGGGTAATTTGTACAAGATATATTCCTGATTCTAAGTTTCTGGATTCAAACAAAGGCTTGTTAACTTCCTGCTGAACAATCAGAGCACCGGAAATGCTATAAATGCTGATGTTTTTAATATCATTGCCGGATTTGACAATAATCTGCTGTCTTTGAGTATAAATATCAGTGTTATTTTCTGATGATATTATTCCTCCAACCACTTTACTGAACTGAAGATTGTAGTAAGGAGTAACAACTTCAAACGTATAGTTTTTATTTTCCAGCTCCTGAATATTGATTCCTCCGGTTTCACGGTATTGTTTCTGAGAAATGCTTTTGATCAGTGTTTTATTTTCATCAAAAATATTCACAGCGGTAAGTTCTTCCTGATCAACTTTTAATTGTAAGAGTGATGCATTCGCAGACTGTACGATTTCGTTTTCTGCAACTTCTTTAGGCGTGTTTTTGATGTAGGGAATTATTTTATTTTCATTGTTTTCCGATACTTTCAATAGATAAACTCCGTCTTTTAAAGTTGATAAGCTGCGGTTATCGGCTGTTCTGTTTTGAGTTTTTTCTTTGTTAAAATCTGTAATTTCAACCAATTGCATGCTGCCCAAATCCGGTTTGATCTGTGAAGATAGAAGGGAAGGCTTTTCATTAGTTTTCTCAGCTGGCTGCTTTCCGAAAATAGATCCTGCAATAGCCCATTCATTAAGAAACCCGCCACTTCTCAACGTATTGAATTTAGCATTGGAAGCTAATGTAAACGGAAGAATTCCTCCGACATGTCCCAGTGGCCCCCAGTAAAAGGAATCCAGTTTATATTTATTCAGATCCCACCATGCGTAATATCCACGCTGAACATCAATGGTTTTAGAAGTATTTTCAGGCGGAATAGCCAGATCTACAGTAGAATGCCCTAATGTCATCGGTGTTTTATTGTACCAGTCGTACACATCTTTAGGTTTCATGCACTGTCTTAGCTTGTTATTGGGGTTATTGGTGACATCATTCACGAAGTTGGTGGTAAACAGCTTTCTCCATATTACAGGACCCCATAAAAGTCCACCATTATCCTGAACAACATGATAGTTGTATTTATCAAGATATTCTGCAGAAATAACTTCTGAAATATTGTTATTATAGGTTTTGTATCCTGTATTGTTGCAGGTATGGAGAACATTGGCCAGGAAAGAGGTAAACGGGTAAAAATCTTTTTCCAGCACTCCTTTATTTAAAGTAACTCCGGAAAAATCATACGGCCCGTCACCCATATAGGCATATTTGAATTTGATGTTATTGGGATTTGAAATGCTTAATCTTTTTAGAGTAGACATCGCAGCATGAGCTCCCTGAGAATATCCGGCTAAAAAGTATTCATCGTAACGTTTTACCCCCAATTGTCCAAGCACTTTATTGGCAGCCGTAATAAAATCAATGGTAGCACCTGCTTCGGTTGCATAGTCTACATAAGGGTGAACTCCGTCTCCGGTTCCCATTCCAACGTAGTCAGGAGCCATTAAAATATAGCCATTGAGCACATAAGAAAGTTCAACAACAAATCCCGCGGTTAATGCTCCTTTAAAATTAGACGGAACATTATTTCTGCTGTCTGTAGTTCCATGATCCGATACAACTGTTGAAAGTTTGAATCCTACATTCGGATACATCAGCAATCCGGTAGCTTTCACAAGAACATTATTTTCATTCTTTGTGTAGTAAGTAATTTTATACCCTTTCAAGCCAATATTGAAGCTGTTGAGGTAGCTGGCGAATTCCGGGGCATTCTGATCACCAAGATTATTGGTGATGAAATTGATGACTCCCTGTGGAGTTAAATCCAGTTTCTGTTCGGCGCTTACGACATCTCCAGCCTGCTGTGCAAAGTAGAATGGGGCGGTAAGACCCAGTAAAAAAGTTGTAATTTTTCTCATATTGATGTATTTTCTGTGGTATTAAGGTAATAACTTTAATAAATTCAAGAAAATATTACGACATCAATAATTATTCATTGAATATCAATTCTCTGCCATGTGAGTAAAATAAAAGAGTCTGGCCGAAGGCCAGACTCTTTTTATATATTTTGTTTTTTTTAGAAAGCGTTGATTCCTGTAATGTCTAATCCGGTGATCAGCAAATGAACATCATGCGTTCCTTCGTAAGTGATCACAGATTCCAGGTTAGCCGCATGTCTCATCATTGGGAATTCACCCATGATTCCCATCCCGCCAAGGATCTGTCTTGATTCTCTGGCAATTTCAATAGCCATATTCACGTTGTTACGCTTAGCCATCGAGATTTGAGCCGGAGTTGCTTTGTGGGCATTTTTAAGATTTCCTAACTGAAGACACAATAACTGAGCTTTTGTAATTTCAGTTAAGAATTCAGCCAGTTTTTTCTGCTGAAGCTGGTAAGAACCGATCGGTTTTCCAAACTGCTTTCTTTCTTTAGAATACTGAACAGCCGTACAGTGGCAGTCAATAGCAGCACCAATTACTCCCCATGAAATTCCATATCTCGCAGAGTTCAAACAAGATAGAGGCCCTTTCAATCCTGTTACACCAGGAAGAAGGTTTTCTTTTGGTACTTTTACGTCATTGAATACCAGTTCTCCTGTTTTGGAAGCTCTTAAGCTCCATTTATTGTGAGTTTCAGGCGTAGTGAAGCCTTCCATTCCTCTTTCAACGATTAATCCCTGTACTTTTCCATCCTCATTTTTTGCCCATACCACAGCGATATCACATAGAGGAGAGTTGGTGATCCACATTTTAGCTCCATTCAAAAGATAATGATCTCCCATATCTTTAAAATAAGTTTCCATAGAACCCGGGTCTGAACCATGGTTAGGCTCTGTCAATCCAAAAGATCCGATCATTTCTCCGGCAGCAAGCTTAGGGAGATATTTCATTTTCTGCTCCTCAGAACCGAATTCATTGATAGGAAACATCACCAAAGAGCTCTGAACCGAAGCTGCAGAACGTACTGCAGAATCTCCTCTTTCCAACTCCTGCATAATAAGACCATAAGAAATCTGGTCTAATCCTGAACCGCCATATTCAACCGGGATATAAGGTCCCAGTGCTCCGATTTTCCCCAATTCTCTCATAAGATTTGGTATATCTGTATGATTCTGAGCGGCCTGATCAATCTGCGGCATTACAAAACTTTCAACCCAGTCTCTTACAGATTGGCGGATGAGTTTGTGTTCTTCAGTAAGTAAAGCATCAATTCCATAATAATCAGGGATGCTTGTAAGAGGATAATATGACATGATTTTTTGATTTGGTTAAAAGTAACATTTTTCGTGATGTCCTGAAAATTTTTTTGAAAACTTATCTTGAGATTGGTTTTCAGGCAGATAATGCTCTTTTTATTGGTTTATAAGATAAATTCTGTGTTTTAAGCCTCCTCATCATTGGATATAGGATACTGATTGGTAGAATTGTGGACCTTGCTTTTAAATTTATACAGATAGGGTGCTTTATTGGCAGAGCCATCGTAGAGTTTTTCAAGCCTGTCCAGAATATTTAAACTTAAAATTTTACGCTGGAAATTATTTCTTCTGAATTTTTGGCCCAAAATGGTCTCATAAAGAGACTGCAGGTCTTTCATCGTAAATTTTTCAGGAAGAAGGTTGCTGGCAGCCACCTCCGTATTGATATTCATCCGCAGATATTCTAATCCTGTTTCTATGATTCTGTCATGATCAAAAGCCATTTTGGGTAAATTGCTGACTTCAAACCATTCGCAACTTTCATTGAAGGCATCCGGGAAAGTATTGGCCATAGAGAAGTCAATAAGGCTGCAATATCCTACCGTAATAAATCTTTGAAAGATCCAGTGATCCTCCGGTACCTCAATTCCTTTGTTATTAAGAAGAATCTGATGAACATTATTTTCTGTACGGTCTATTCTTCCAAACGTATGAAATTGTTTTAGAAATATATCTTTAAGATGCGTTCTTTCGAATAAAACCCTTGCAGCAGCTTCCCTTAAATCTTCATCATTGAAAACAAAACCACCTGGGAGCGACCATAAATCCAGATCGTGGTACTTTAAAAGAAGAACTTTCAAAATATTATTATGAAAGCCGAATATAGTACAGTCAACAGAGATATGGGCAACAAAATCTTTGGTGTCGATAAGTTCCCGAAGTGTTTCTTTACTTTTTGTGTCTTTGATTTTCATGGCAGTAAAAATAAAACTATTTTCTTTTTGAAACGTTAAAAAATACCAAACTGGTAATAAAAAGAATAATAACGAAAAATAATATGTATAACGGATAATAGTTTAATAATTGTTTTTCAAACAAAACGGCCATGATAATGGAACTTACAGAGCTTCCCAGAGAAGAAAAAATAACAATAAGAGAAGTAAATAAGTTTACCTTTTCTTTGTCCATCTGTGCAATCATTTTTGAATTGATGACAGGGTAGAGCGGTGACAGAAACAAGCCGATCACAGGAAATAAGAAGAGAATTACCCTTGAATCTACTGAATAAAAATACTGTATGCCCACGATAATCACCAATAAAGAGATAATGAAAGCCATACAAGAAAGATAGTAGCTTGGTAATGAAAATCTTCGGATAATATTGGCTGTTGTCGTTCTTCCTACATAAGAGAATACTGCCAGAAAAGAGGTAGCCTGGAGAGCAAAGAATGAGTTGACTTTCAGGTGATTCTTATAAAAAGACGGAAGCCAGGAGTTGAATCCCTGTTCTACAAAAACGATAAAAAATATCACCCCAAGGAATAGTAGTATAGAAGGAGTTATAAACCCTGAAAGCTCAGTGAATACGCTCTTGTTTTCCAAAGGTTTAGCCTCAGAAATTGTAATTTTTGATAACAGAAATATCGTTAATGCGGACAAGAAAGCGATTAATAAAAAACAAAATTTCCAATATTCGGAATATTCACTGGACACTACCCAGCCAAAACAGGTATTGACGACAAAGATTCCGATCATAAAAGAAGCTTCCACGCTGTTCATAGTCTTTGCCAGCGATTTTTCATCCGAAATATTGTTTCTGATAATCCCAAAAACACAGATTTTACCAATCGCAAAACAGGCTCCGATAATGGCAAACCATAATTTGAAAAACCAAAAAACCTCTATAAACGGAAGCAGACACGAACAAAATCCGACAATTACCAGTGCCGAAATCAACGCTTTCTTTGTTCCTGTTTTGTTAATAAAACTTACCGCAAAAAGTGAAATAAAGGCAATCGGCAAGTCTTTAAAAGATTCTAAAAAACCCAGTTCTCCATACGTGATTTTCTCTTCGGATAACTGTAGAATGATAAGACCCATACAGTTTAAAACCATTGAAAAAATAAGAAAGGTAAGTTTTAACGGAAGAGAAATTTTAGAAAGCTTGATGATCATTTTGGGAGGCTTCTTTATTGTTTTTTTGTGAAATTTTATGAAATATTGATGCGAAGATAGGGCTTCTAACCCTGAAAAATAAAAGAAAAATTAAAATATTTATGAATAGAATGTTAATTAATTGAAAAAAAATATATTTTTATTGTCTCAATTTGAGAATTAAACAATAACTGTATATGAATGTAAGAATATCACGAAGCGTAGGAGTGGTTGCCGTCCTCTATTTTACGGCCAACTTCAGTGCCCAGACCAAGGTTAAGGACACACTTGCTAAAGAAAACAAAATAGACGAAGTTGTAGTGATCGGGTACGGTACTCAGAAAAAGAGTAATGTAACCGGAGCTATTGCCAGTATTAAAGCCAGCGATATAGAGAATGCTCCCACGGCGGGAAGACCGGAGCAGGTACTTCAGGGAAGGGCAGCCGGAATTTCTGTTGTATCAAATTCCGGGCAGCCAGGAACCGCTGCAACAGTTCGTGTACGTGGTATTACCAGTTTTGGAGCCGGAAGTAATGATCCTCTATGGGTGGTAGACGGAATTGTGGTAGATAATATTGGCTGGTTGAATCAGTCTGATATTGAAGGGATTGAAGTTCTTAAAGACGGTGCATCTGCTGCTATTTACGGAGTATCTGCCGCGAAGGGAGTTATTCTGATCACTACGAAAAAAGGATCCAAAGGAAAATTAGGCCTTTCCTATAATGGATTCTTTGGTGTTGGAACTGTTTCTAAAAAGCTGGACCTGTTAAATGGGTCGCAATATGCTACCATTATGAACGAGGCTTATATTAATGATGGTTTGAAACCGGTACTTGGAGATCCTTCTTCTTATGGAACCGGTACAGACTGGCAAAAACAAATCTTTAATAGCGCACAACGCCAATCTCATGAGTTCAGTATAAACGGAGGAAATGATAAATCTACTTTTTACTCATCTTTTGGATACTACGATCAGCAAGGTATTGTATTAAGAGATATCTCAAATTATAAAAGGGTAAATGCCAGATTAAACTCAACTCATAAAGTATTTGACTTTCTTACTATAGGGCAAACCTTTGCATATACCCACACCAGATCTCAGGGCGTTACTGACAATGGAGAGTTTGGAGGACCTTTAAGTTCCGCCATAAACCTTGATCCTTTAACTCCGGTAGTGGTAACCAACGGGATTAATAATCAGCCTAACTTCAGTGATTATATCAATAATCCAAACTATGTGAGAGATCCTAATGGAAATCCTTATGGACTTTCACAATTCGTAAGCAAAGAAATGTCCAATCCACTGGCTTTCAGACAAACAAAGTTAGGAGGTTATAAATGGTCTGACGATATTATTGCCAACGTATTTGCAGAACTGAAGCTAAATAAACATATCACTTTTAAGTCAAGTATGAACGGGAAACTGTCGTATTGGGGTGAGCAGGTTTTTACGCCGACGAATTATCTGAGTACCGCTAATAAAAATGATATTAACAACTTATTCAGGCAAACTGATAAAAAGTTTGAGTGGAGTACTGAAAACACCCTGACCTACCAAAATAAGTTTGGATTGCATAGCTTAAATGTATTATTAGGACAAGGATATTACGAATATAACATCTCTTCAGGGCAAAATATAAGATTTACCAATCTTCCTGTAAATAACTGGGAAGATGCATCCTTCAGTTTTGATATTGCTCAGGAAAATAAAACCGGTAATGCTTGGGATGGGAAACAAACACATAAAGCTTCCTATTTTGCCAGAGTTGTTTATGATTATGACAACAAATACCTTTTTACAGGAACAATTCGTAGAGATGGTTCTTCAAAATTCGGAAGCAACAATCACTGGGGGAACTTCCCGGCAATGTCTTTAGGATGGAATGTGTCTAATGAGAGCTTCTGGCCGGAAAACAACGTGATTACCACGTTTAAACTTAGAGGTGGATACGGAGTTCTGGGGAATGATGCTATTGATGATTTCCAGTTTGCCAATTTCTTAGTAGCGGGAAGCAATTATACGTTCGGAGATAATATCATCCGTGTAGGATATGCTCCAAGTACTCTTGAAAACCCTAATTTGAAATGGGAGAGAACTTCACAGCTCAATATTGCAGCAGATCTTAAGATTTTCAGAAACTTTGATCTTAGTGTGGATGTTTACAGGAAAAAAAGTACTGATATCTTGAGAAAAGTTGAACTTCCTGGCTATTTGGGCTTAATTAATAACCCATTTAGAAATATTGGGGATATGAACAATGACGGAGTTGAAGTAAGCTTAGGATATAAGAAGAATTGGGGTGATTTTGGCTTTTCTGCGAATGGTAATTTTGCCTATTTGAAAAATGAAATTACAAGACTTGAAGATAACAGACCTTATGTAAACTTTGCCTCATTCCAAACACTGGGAACAGTTTCCAGATTGCAGGTTGGTGAATCATATGGTTCTTTCTATGGATATCAAAACCTTGGCGTTTTTCAAAATCAGGCGGAAATTGATGCCTATAAAAATACTAACGGAGGGTTGATTCAGCCTAATGCAAAGCCTGGGGATTTTAAGAGACTTGATGCCAACGGAGATGGGGTAATTGATGAGAAAGATTATGTAAATCTGGGTAATTCAGTTCCGAAATATACATTTGGTTTAACCATCAATATGAATTATAAAAATTTCGATTTGATGATTTTTGCTCAGGGACAGGCCGGTAATAAAATTTTCCAGGGACTCAGAAGACTGGATATTCAGGAGGCTAATTACCAAACTGCTATCTTGGACCGTTGGACAGGTGAAGGAACATCTAATACAATAGCAAGAGTTACAAGAAATGATGATAATCAAAACTATACTAGAATGTCTGATTATTATCTTCAAAAAGGAGATTACTTACGTCTTAAACTTGTTCAGTTAGGATATACTCTGTCTAAAGATGCTGCAAAAACTATTGGTGCTTCAAAAATCAGATTCTATGTAACTGCAGAAAATCTTGCAACTTTTACAAAATATACAGGATACGATCCTGAAATTGCAGGTACCGATACTTATGGAATAGACAGGGCCTTCTATCCACAGGCGAGAACTTTCCTTTTTGGGGCTAATGTTCAATTTTAATGACAAAAAAAATGAAAAATAAAAGATTTATATATAAAAGTGTATCTGTTTTACTATTAACAGGTATAAGTTTTGGAGCCATATCTTGTGACAGAGGAAATTTAGAAGATGTAAAGAATACAGGAACTTTTGATTCAGGCAACTATTTTAAAAATGAAGAGCAGGCATTCAGTGGTTTGGTTGCTACTTACGATATGCTGAGAAAATATTCAGGTGGATTTGAAAACATGGTAACTTTCTTTAATGGGGCATCTGATGATTTCTATTCAGGAGGAGGGAATTCTTCAGATGGTGCAGGAATCCAAGGATTTTCCAATTATTCAATTAACCCCATTATTATGCCAGCCAGCTATTGGAAAGACTATTATCAGGGGATTGCAAAGGCCAATCTATTATTGGATAGAATTCCGGCGGCTAGTATGAATGATCAGACCAGAAAAAGATTTATTGCAGAAGCTAAAGTATTGAGATCATTATATTATTTTGAATTATTGAGAATGTTTAAAAATATTCCTCTCATTTTGAAGCCTGTTTTGGCAACTGATGATTTCTATAATATTCCTCAGGAAGACCCTGCAAAAGTATATGCTCAAATAGAATCTGATATTGTTTCGGCTTTGCCTGACCTTATGCTGGTTCCGGCTGGAGCAAATGAAAAAGGAAGAATTACACAAGGAACGGCACATGCCATTTTAGGTAAAATTTATTTATATGATAAAAAGAATGCTGAGGCAGCTGCCCAGTTTGAAATGGTGAATGGTACACCGGGACAAGCCAGTCAGTATGGATATAAATTAGTCAGTAATTTTGCAGATTTGTGGAAGGTAGATAATAAATTTACCACAGAATCTGTTCTTGAAGTGATGCATACCAATGTAAGTAATGCAGACTGGCCGTTTTGGGGCTCAGGAAAGGATGAAGGTAACTCTATCAATGTTATGCTGGGTATCAAATCTTACGGACGTGTTGCCAATGTACCGAATAATGATGCACCGGATCTCTATGCAAGCTGGGGATTCAACCCTGTTACGGATGACCTGTTTAATTTCATGCAGGGAGATCCCCGTTTGGACGCAACGATTTTCAATGCTAAAAAATTCAAAGACGAAGGTAAAATTACCTATTCACCGGGATATAAAGACACCGGATATTTCTTAAATAAATACTTACCGAGAAATGCAGATAAATCTAACCTGCCAGGACCTACAGAACTGAATTTCCGCCAGAATTATATTGTTATAAGATTGGCAGATACCTATTTAATGGAGGCTGAAGCGCTAGGAGGTGCCGGAGGAAGAGCTCAGGCATTATTAGATGCGGTAAGAGCAAGAGTTGGTTTAGCATCGGTTCCGGTTTCTTTACAGGCTATTAAAGACGAAAGAAGAAGAGAACTTGCCGGAGAAGGCCACAGATGGTTTGATCTGGTTCGATGGGGAGATGCACCGGCAAAACTGGGAGCTAGGGGATTTAAAGCGGGAAAAAGTGAAATTCTTCCTATTCCTTTTAATGAACTGGCAAATACTGCCTTAAAACAAAATCCTGGTTACTAAAATATGAAGTTTCACAACTTATATAGTTTCTTTAGAGGTACCGCACTGCTTTGTGGGGCGGTACTTTTTCCTTTATCATGCACTTCGGTTGCCCAAAATAAAGGAGATGAGGTTCATTATTGGCTTACCAAAGGCGATGAAAGCATCAAATTGCAGCCCCAGGCTTCAGTTAAGTTTGTCAATACTGCCAATAACCTCCAGACCATTGAAATTGATGATACCCAGAAATTCCAATACGTAGATGGTTTTGGATATACCTTAACAGGAGGAAGTGTAGAGGTCATCAACCGATTGTCTCCAGCCAAGAGAAAGGCTTTGCTTAATGAGCTTTTTGGAAATGACAAGAATTCCATCTCGATAAGCTATCTGAGATTGAGCATCGGTGCCTCAGATCTTGATGGGGAGGTTTTTTCCTATGATGATTTACCAGAAGGACAGACGGATGCTTCCCTTTCAAGATTCAGCTTGGCAAAAGACAAGGCTTTGATTGCCATGTTGAAGGAAATTCTGACCATTAATCCCAATATCAAAATCATTGCAGCCCCTTGGTCTGCCCCGGTTTGGATGAAGGATAATGG
>JASLCD010000398.1 GCA_030146295.1 Chryseobacterium sp. | reverse complement strand
CCTTTGGGAAAGAAATCCTGGGGCAGAAGAACTGGTATAAATTCGGAAGCTTTACCATGCAGCCTGTAGAATTCGCTAAGATAGGAACCGCACTGATGCTTGCCAACTATGTATCCGGACCTGATTTTAATCTTAAAAACAGGAAATCTTTGCTGACTACTTTAGCCATTATCGGTGTTCCGGCAGTTGTTGTTCTTGCTATTCCGGATGTAGGTTCCATGCTTGTGTTTATTGCGTTTTTCATTGCTTTGTATAGAGAAGGGCTGAGTGGCCTTTTGTTTGGGGTTGGATTTCTTTTTGCCGGAGTATTTCTGATTTCATTAGCGGTTCCTCCTGTATATGTTGCCGTAACTGTTCTGGTAATTGCCGGAATTCTGATTGCAATGAATTACCATAGAATGTCCTGGGATGTTATTTCGATTTCAGGAATTTCTGCATCTATTCTTATCTTGTGCGGGCTGGCTTTCGGTTCTCCTTATATTTTAGAAAAACTTCCTAAACACCAGAGAGAAAGAATCGATGTTCTTTATAAAGGTGAAAAGGCATTTAGAGATACTTCAGGATACAACTTATTATATTCCAAAACAGCTATTGGATCCGGTGGTCTTTGGGGGAAAGGATATCGTGAAGGATCTGTTACCCAAGGGAAATTTGTGCCGGAGCAGGAGACAGATTATATATTTTGTACAGTAGGAGAAGAATGGGGCTTTTTAGGAAGTGCAATTCTTATTCTGTGTTATATGGTGTATATTGGAAGGATTTATTATCTCGCGGAGAAACAGAAATCAACTTTTAACCGCGTATTCGGATATTGCTTTGCCTCGATTCTTTTAATGCACTTTTCGATCAATTTAGGGATGGTTATGGGGCTTTTCCCTACGGTTGGGATTCCTCTTCCGTATTTCAGTTATGGAGGAAGTTCTCTACTGGCTTTCTCGATGATGACTTTTATTTTCTTTAAACTTAATTATTCGGATAAAAACAGCTTGGTGTAATAGTCTTTGAGATCAAAAAAGGCATCTGCTAAAAGCTAAAATTTTTATTCCTATTTATAATCTGCCTAAGGGTAGGGTATATCGTCATTGATAAATCTTAAAATATGAAAGAAACTTATTTCCTGGATCAGGATTTTGAAAATACCGACTTTTCTCAATTGGAAAAAGGAGAGTACGAAAACTGTACTTTTCGCAGCTGTAATTTTGAATATGCAAACCTTTCCGGATTCAGCTTTACAGACTGTGCATTTATAGAATGTAACCTCAGCATGGCCAAGCTTGTGAAGACGGCTTTTCATGATGTTTTTTTCAAAAACTGTAAAATGTTTGGACTTCAGTTCAATGATTGTAATGCATTCGGGTTATCTTTTACATTTGATGGAAGTGCTTTGAATAATTCAGTGTTCTATCAGACATCCATTAAAAAAACGATTTTTAAAAATACCAGGTTAATTGAAGTGGATTTCACCGAGTGTGATGCCTCAAACGCTGTCTTTAGCAACTGTGATCTGTCTGGCGCCGTTTTCGATAGCACCAACCTTGAAAAAGCGGATTTCAGAACTTCGGTCAGTTATTCCATAGATCCGTCTTTAAACAGGCTAAAAAAGGCCAAATTTTCACTTTCTGATATAGGTGGACTGTTGTATAAGCTGGATATTGAAATTGATAGAAATTAGATGTCAGGCGCTGTGCATTTAATCTAGAAAGAATGGAACTGCTGCAAACAATGCACATAAAAAAGCCATCAGAATTCTGATGGCTTCATTATTTAAATCAATTATTTATAAAATTAAAAATTTGCTGGTGTAGCGGGAGCGATTGCTGCTAAGTTATTGTAAGCTTCTCCTTCTTCGTTGATCACTCTTTTAGCGAATCTGAACTTAGGTCCCCAATAAGAATCATTCAGTGAAGAAATCATTACTCCTTTTGATGTTGCTGCGTGGATAAACTTGATCTCACCCTCTTCGCTAACACTTTCTACAATACCTACGTGAGAAATTCTTCTTCCATGAGAAAAGAAAATCAAATCTCCTTTCTGTAGTTCTCCTTTTTCAATTCTTTCCCCTTCCTGAGCCTGAGATGCTGCTACTCTAGGTAAGCTAAGACCTGCTGCAGCTCCGAATACAGAAAGAACAAAAGCTGAACAATCTATACCGTTTCTTGTAGTTCCTCCGTATCTGTAAGGAGTTCCCAGGTATGTTTCAGCTTCTTCAAGGATACCGTCAATGGTTTTATTATGTTTGATTACTTTGGCAATCTCAGAATTCTTAACTGCTTTTTTAGCATTCGCTATAGATGCAGCTTTTTCAGCCAGGAAAGAGTCGATAAGTTTCTGCTTATCCTGCTCCATTCTTTTGTTATCTATAGAGGCTAGTTTGGCATCTGTTTTGTATTCTTTTGTGTAAGTTGCTGGTTTTGAAACCACATAATTTGTAGCACACGATTGCAATGAAACTGTAGTAACTAAAGCAACTAAATAAAACAAAACTCTTTTCTTCATATATATTTGATTATCCGTGTTAAAAAGGAATATTTATTTTCAAAAGCAATACAAAAGTAGAGATTCCGAATAAAAGACCCCTGATATGATAATTGTCAGGATCTTATTTTAACACATTTTAACATATAATTTGCATATGTTAAAGAAAAATAAACCGCAACGGCCTGTTTTTGGTAAGTGTGCGGTTTTTTTTATTAAGATTCTTTAACAAACTAAATCGATTTTCTTCTATAGATGAGGGTTTGTAGTCTCAATCTTTCATTTTCAAGGATGTTAATAAAACAAAAAAAATTCCCCGGAAAACCGGGGAATTTAAACTAATATGAACTTTACAGGTGTTATTTTGTGAACAACATTTCTCTGTATTTTGTCATCGGCCAAAGTTCGTCATCTACCATCATTTCCAATGCATCAGAAGCTTCTCTGATTGGGTCAAATAATGGTTTTACTTTAGTACAGTAGCTTTCTGCCTGTTTTTGGCTGTCTGATATATTTTTTGCAGTTTCTCTTGCTTTCAGAAGATCTTCAACACCAAGTTTAATTTTAGAAACATTTTCTGAAATGCTTGTAATTAAACTCATTTGTTCTTTTGCTAAAACTTTGAATTCTTTGTCACCAAAGATTTCTTTAAGACCTTTTACGTTTTCAATGAGTCTGTTCTGATAATTTAATGCAGAAGGAATGATGTGGTTTCTTGCGATATCACCCAGTACTCTTGATTCAATATCAATAACAGTTGAATATTTCTCTAATTTAATTTCGTTTCTCGCTTCAACTTCTCTGTGGTTGAAGATTCCCATCTCTTCATACAGATCTAAGAACTTCTTATCCATTTCCTGCTTTAAAGCTTCAGGAGTGGTTTTAAGGTTGTTCAATCCTCTTTTCTTAGCTTCTTTTGCCCAGTCATCAGAGTATCCGTCACCTTCAAACATGATGTTTTTACACTGCTTGATGTATTCTCTCAATACATTAAATATCGCTTCGTCTTTCTTAAGGCCTGTTTCAATTAAAGCATCTACTTCTTTCTTGAAATCATTAAGCTGTTTTGCAGCAATAGTGTTCATTACAGTCATAGATTCTGCGCAGTTTGCAGAAGAACCTACCGCTCTGATTTCAAATTTATTTCCTGTAAATGCAAATGGAGAAGTTCTGTTTCTGTCTGTGTTATCTAACAAAATTTCAGGAATCTTTCCAACTACATTTAATTTTAATTCTGTTTTCTCTTCCGGAGATAATTTTCCGTTGGTTACTTTTTCAAGTTCTTCCAATACACTGAACAACTGGGTTCCGATAAATACGGAAATAATTGCAGGAGGGGCTTCGTTGGCACCAAGTCTGTGGTCATTGCTTGCAGAAGCGATACTTGCTCTCAAAAGGTCTGCATATTCGTGAACAGCTTTAATCGTGTTAACAAAGAATGTTAAGAACTGTAAGTTTTTCTTTGGATTCTTTCCAGGGCTTAAAAGGTTTTCACCAGTATCTGTTGCTAATGACCAGTTGTTGTGTTTTCCGCTTCCGTTTACTCCCGCGAATGGTTTTTCGTGGAAAAGAATGTGGAAGTGGTGTTTGTGAGCTACTCTTGCCATGATGTCCATCAACAAAGAGTTATGGTCTACAGCAACGTTTACTTCTTCAAACATTGGAGCAAGCTCGAACTGGTTAGGGGCAACCTCGTTGTGTCTTGTTGTTGCAGGAATTCCTAACTTCATACATTCGATTTCCAGCTCTTTCATGAAGTTCATTACTCTTGTAGGAATAGAACCAAAATAGTGGTCGTCCAATTGCTGTCCTTTTGCAGGAGAGTGTCCTAATAAGGTCTTACCTGTTAATACAAGGTCCGGACGAGATTGGTATAATGCTGAATCAACAAGGAAATATTCCTGCTCCCAACCCAAAGTAGGAGTTACCTTCGTTACGTTTTTGTCAAAATACTGCATTACGTTAGTCGCAGCTTCATCTACAGCATTCAAAGCTCTCAAAAGAGGTGCTTTGTAATCCAGTGTTTCTCCTGTATAAGAGATGAAGATGGAAGGAATACATAATGTAGTTCCCATAATGAATGCCGGAGACGTAGGGTCCCAAGCTGTATAACCTCTTGCTTCAAAAGTATTTCTAATACCTCCGTTAGGGAAAGACGATGCGTCTGGTTCCTGCTGGATAAGCATGTTTCCGCTGAATCTTTCAATAGCTCTGCCTCCTTCAATTGGTGTAAAGAAAGAATCGTGCTTTTCTGCAGTAGTACCTGTTAAAGGCTGAAACCAGTGCGTGTAGTGGGTAACACCTTTGCTCATTGCCCAGTCTTTCATCGCTACAGCTACCTGATCTGCAATATGTCTCTGGATTTTAGTTCCTTTTTTAATCGCATCCATGATAGAACTGAATGCTTCTTTCGTTAAATATTCTCTCATGGTTTCTTCTGAGAAAACATTCTTACAAAATAGCTCTGATAATTTCGCAGGGATCTCAACAGAGTTGTCCTTTCTGAAATCCTTAAATGGAAGGGTTTCTAATGCTTTGAATCTTAAGGTTGACATAATTGGGTTGATTTTTTACTGGGCAAATTTACAAAAAAAATGAATTGAAAACATTTTACCCCTAAAAAAAATAGGGGTATTTTGAAAATTTATATAATTTAAACAAATGTTTAGCGATTTTTAAGAGGGTCGTGGTGGTTTCTATTTGAAATATTGCTTAAGTAGAAACACTGATTGCGCAATTTGTGCAAAAAATCTATTTGCTGCCTCATGTATGTAGACACAATAAATATACAAAATTATTTTAAACTAATTTTTGAGATTCTTTCTGAAAATAAATAAAAAGATAGGCAGAAAAATAAAAAATGAATAAAGAAAAGGTTTAAAATAATCCATATCATAAATATCAAATACATAGAACAAAATATGAGTTCCAAAAGTTATGATAAGATATGGGATTACTTTTTTAGAAGAAATTACTTTGTTTACAAAGAACATGACCAGCATTTGAAGGAGAATTACCAAGGGAAATTTATCAAATAATCCATAAATTCCTGCAAAAGGGGATATTAAAATTGATTTAATAATTTGGGTAAGGTCTGGTGCTTCATCAAGCTGAAACAAAAAAAATAAAGCTCTAACAGGAAAATATATAAAGATATGGCAAATCCATATTTTCCAAAAAAGAGAAATTCTGCTTAATTTATTTTTCATAAGGTTTAATAATTTTTACAATTTCATTATTTACGGTTCCATCAGAATTTAGTTTGCCTTTAAATCCATACCATTTTGGTTTATGCTTGTATAAATATAGCATTAATAATGGTAAGTCTATTCTAAATTGTGAATCTGTTACTTTAGCATTAGGCGTAAAATCATCGAATGCCGGAACAATGTCGTTAAACCAACTAATTGCCTGAGCTCCTGCTCCATGCCATCCACCCTGAGGGTCTTTGTCTGCCATATTCTGAAATCTGGATATAGTAGATGAACTGGTTTTTCCATAAATAGGCGGAGCGACAACCCCTTGCTCATGTTGGATAAATTCTTTATCCCAGAGATAAGCGGCGTCTCCTTTTAAAGGAGTTTTAGCATATTGACCAAACATAAGCTCATGAAATTTGGTTATGGCAAAATCACAAATCCCTAAATTTAATTCATTTAAAATAGTTTCAACATCATTTGCTAGAAAACTATTCCCTCCTTCCAGTGAGTTTGATAATGCTTTTACCAATCCTTTAGCGCCTTTGCACCATTTTACATCATGCCCGAATCGATTTTTAATGTTCCAGTCCACGCCCTCATAAAAATCATAAATTTGTTTGAAAGGCGCAAGCCTTCCTGGTATTTTGTGTTCAATAATATAAGAATAGGCTCTTCTCCAGGTATCATTGTTTTCTGCCCTGTCTTTTGTCAGCCATGAACCATCCTGTCCCTTCCAGTCTTCTATTTTTATAGCTTTGTTTCGTAAAGCAAGTTTGTATGTTTCATAATCAGGAAATTCTCCTCCAATATATTTTTCTACAGAATTTTTGTTGGTGAGGAAATCATACATCAACTGAGGAAAATTATTACCAACATAATTTTTGGGAAGGAGTATTTTAATTTTACCCCCATCAATATTAATGTATTTTGAATGATGTAGGGCAGAATCAAAGTATTTTACTCTAGAAGATCCTTCTACAATTTCTATAACAACTGGATTGATGTTTTGCTCCACATCTTTTACTCCTGCGTAGTTGAAAAGAATATTAATTACCGGAAATATTTTTCCTACAATAAAGACTCTTTCTTTTGGGAAAATATCTGTAGAATAATCAGATAACTGAATGGGCTTAATATATTTTCTGTAATAATTTGCATTACGGATCTGAAAAAGAGTTTTTACCGTATTAAGTTCTGTTTTATTGAGAAAGAGAACATCTGCTTCTTCTCTGTCTTTTACTGTTAGTATTTCCTGTTCTGCAAGACTTGAAATACTCATCGATGGATATTCGGTATGTAACCCTAATCTTTTTGGATAGCTCATCTGTATATGTTTTAATATGAATATGACAAACTTAGCCTTGAAAGACGCCAAATCTCGACGTATTAAAAACAAATAGGCATCAGCCTGAAGAATATGTTTTTAAACGACTTGTTAAAAGACAGTTAAAATAAAGTGGGCAAAGATTTTGTATATTTGTGTGAAATTTATTTTATGACAAATTCTAGAGCAAGAGAAACAAC
>JASLCD010000348.1 GCA_030146295.1 Chryseobacterium sp. | reverse complement strand
CGAAGCTTATTGCTCCATCCCTTTTATCTGCAGACTTTGGGAATCTGCAAAGAGATATTGAAATGCTCAACAACTCTCAGGCCGACTGGTTCCACATTGATGTGATGGACGGCCGTTTTGTACCCAACATTTCATTTGGCTTTCCGGTAATGAAAACCGTTCAGCAGCATGCCAAAAAATTTGTAGATGTTCACCTGATGATTGTAGAGCCTGAGAAATATGTTGATGAATTCATCAACCATGGTGCAGACCTTATTTCCGTTCATTACGAAGCATGTACACATCTTCACAGAACCATTCACCACATTCAGAGCAAAGGGGTAAAAGCAGGTGTTGTTTTGAACCCTTCCACTCCCGTATTAATGCTTGAAGACATTATTGCAGATGTGGATCTGGTATTGCTAATGAGTGTAAACCCAGGATTTGGAGGTCAGAAATTCATTGAAAACACTTACAAAAAGATTGCTGAAACCAAAGATCTGATCTTAAGCAATAACTCTACGGCACTTATCGAAATAGACGGTGGTGTGAATCTTGACAACGCTTCTAAGCTTTTTGAAGCCGGAGCTGATGTTCTGGTAGCAGGAAACGCTGTTTTCTCAGCAGAAAGCCCTGAAAGAACCATAGAGCTTCTAAAGATTTAATAATTATCTTTATCATAAAAACAAAAGGCAGCCATTGGCTGCCTTTTCTCTTGTTTGAAATAAAGTCTTCTTGGTTATAAATTTTTTTTTCAACATTTTTGAAAATGTTAAATTCTGTTTTGTCTTGCTAACAACACAAAGATCTGAATAAAACCATACGTATGCATCCGTAGAAATACTGAATCTGCTGTTAAGTATTTTTACTGATTTCTTTTACACTTCCCTGTTCCAAATACAGGCAAAGACGACAAAAACGATTGAGATGACAGAAAAGGCAGTTCTTATATTATTCAGGAAATTCCATCTGTTTTCAAAATTATCACGCATCTCCCTGATTGCTTCCGCTGTAGCAGTGGAAATATCAAACTTATCCAGCGAATCATTCATCGGAACATTTCCGGCAACCGTCACTCCAAAAACCCCGATCAGGTAAGCCAGTGCTGCCAGCAGAAGAAAAATAAAAACGGGCTGTTGTCCACGGAACAAAAAGGCAGATATCGGAAGAAGAATTGCTGTTCCCATAAAACTTATGAAGAAAACAGGATTTAAAATTTCCCGGTTGATGTTCTGCATCGCCCTCAGATATTCCGCATCAGAGAGTTTTCCCAGTCCGAGAACTACAGAACATGAATAAGCATAGAAAAGTCCTCCTATCAGAGCAGTGAGGACAGCAGTAATGATCAATACTAGTGTTGTCATTTTCATATATTTTGATTTTGGTTATCAGGATAGCATCAATAAGGATTCCATTTTTTAATAATATTCTGGGCTGTAAGAATCATTTCGGGATCCCAGTTTTCTGTTTTAAAATAGTGAAAATCCTGATCTTTGATGACCGGAACTCCTGCATTGTCAAAAAGAAGTCTGGTAAGCCTTGACTGCTCTTCATACAAAGCAAGATCTTCAAAAGGATTCTCCGGAAGTTGTATTTTTTGTCTGTTCCAGGTGCTCTCTCCTCTTCCTTCCCGTTCTGAGGCTTCAATACTTGTTTTAACTTTATTGAAATCATCCAGGAAATTATCTACGTCCTCTTCTGTTTTCAGAGTATGCCCCAGTCTTTCGATAATGACATATTCCAGATTTGGGCATTGCGCCAAAACAAAGGGTAAGACAGAAAAAATATCTTCAGGAATAACATCATCATGAGTATCTCTCCTCACCGGTTTCTTCCTATACACACTTTCCTGCCAGCTTCCTCCGGAAAGGTGAATCTCTTTTACCTTTTCCAAAGGGTATGTTTCAATTATATCCTGCATTTCTACTTGGAAATTACAGGATTGGCAGTAAATATTATGAAGATCAAGAATCAGAAAACCATTGGTATCTTCTGTAAGCTCGTCGAGAAAATCTCCTTGTTCTTTAACATCATCTATGGAAAATGAAAAAGCCAGATTTTCTATACCAACAGGAATTTCTACAGCTTCCTGAAGCCTGTACAGTCTGTCCTTTCCTATCTGTAAAGTGCTGGGATGCAGAGATACTGGCAAAGGAACTCCCTGATGAAAATTATCGGTATTCATGAAACCAAAATGCTCTGTGATATGATTGTATTTCCGCTGGCGAACTTCTTCTTTTAGTTTTTGAAGCCACGTTTCCTGCCTTTCTGTCCACTTTGCGTCAAACAGCGAATAATAAACACCATGTCCTATCAGGCGGTTATTTTCTGCATAAAAGTTCAGAAGATCACGAAGCCAATCCGGTTCATTAGAGTGATAAAGGGTATCAAAAGACCACTCCAGAACGTCAAGAGAGCTGTTCTGCAGCAATGGTAAAACGGCAGAAACAAAATCAGTATCTGCCATCATTGATATTCCTAACAGTGGTTTTTTCATGTTTTAACCCATTCCGCAGGCCGGGCAGCCATGACCACGAAGCACAAGCGTATCTTTTTTAATGATTGGTTTGGGATTTCCCGGTTTTTTCTTTTCAACGGTATCAGGTGCTGCAGCTCTCTTTACCTTTTTGATAGGTTTTTTAGTTTTAGCTTCAGGCTTGGTGCTTTGTGCAGAGACGCTTACCGCCAATAAACTCGCCATTAATACTACTGGAATTTTCATAATTGCTTTTTTCAGATAAAATTTACAATAAACGTTCCATTTATCTAATCCAATCTATTCAAACTTTTATTTTAAGTTCTATAGGATATGAATATGGTTTTTAGTTCAAATCATAAAAATACAATAATATAGGAAACGCTGTGATAATAATGATGAGTAAATATCAAGAAATTATTGCGGTAATGCTTTCTTTATTTATATTTAATGGTAAAATAAAACGATATATGAAAAGCAGTCTGATTAAAGCTGTTTTCCTTGGGTTGACATTATCTGCTTATAATATCAGCGCACAGGTTCAGACGGTTGACAACAGCAAGAAAATGGAATGGTTTAAAAATGCCAAACTGGGTATTTTTATTCATTGGGGAATCTACTCTGTGAATGGAATTTCCGAATCATGGTCATTTTTCAACAATTATATCAATCATGAAAATTACATGAAACAGCTGAATGGTTTTTCAGCCTCAAAATATCAGCCGGAACAGTGGGTAAATCTTATTAAAGAATCCGGAGCAAAATACGCAGTTATCACCACCAAACACCATGATGGGGTTTCGCTATGGAACTCTAAGGCTGAAAATGCAACCACTATTCCCGGACAGTCTTTAGCAAAAAAAGATGTTCTAAGCCCTTTTGTTTCCGCTCTGAAAAAATCAGGATTAAAAACCGGACTTTACTTTTCTTTGCCGGACTGGAGTCATCCTTATTATGACATCAACACCCGCACAAAAAAGCGCTATGAAATAAAAGACGATCCGAAACGCTGGCAGCAGTTCATCAGCTACTATCAAAGCCAGCTCAATGAACTTTCGTCTCAGTACTCGCCTGACCTTCTTTGGTTCGATGGAGACTGGGAACACTCTTCTGAAGAATGGAAAGCTTCTCAGACTCTGAATCTGCTTAAGAAATACAATTTTAATATCATTATCAATTCCAGGCTCAACAATCACGGAGATTATGACACTCCTGAACAGGGAATTCCGGTAGTCCCACCACAAAACCCATACTGGGAACTTTGCTACACCATGAATGATTCCTGGGGATATCAGCCCTATGATAAAAGCTATAAAACACCCAATATGATTGTAAGAACTCTAGCAGACGTTATCAGCATGGGTGGGAATCTTCTTCTTGATATCGGACCCAAGTCAGATGGTACAATTCCCGAAGAGCAGATTGAGATCCTGAAAAACCTTGGCCGCTGGACCTCTAAAAATCAGCGTGCCATCTATGAAACGACCCGTGGAATCCCTTTTGAAAATTACAAAGGAAAATCTTCTTTTTCTACTTCAAAAAAATCTTTATTCCTTTATCTGGAGGAAGCCAAAAACTTCACAAAGATCTATGGATTGGGAACAAAACTTCTCTCTGCAAAAATAATAGGAGATCCTTCTGCTGTGATCACCACAAATTACAACACTGAAAAAACACTGACCCTAAGTTTTTCCAATGTAAAATTTGATAAAGATGTCACCGTTGTAGAGCTTACTTTTGATACTCCCCCTGTGTTTCTAAAAGATTTTAAGAAGGAAGATCCACCTTTTGCAGAAATTCTGGATGATAAACACACACAAGAGGCGGTCTATACGATAGCCAATGCACTATATAATGGCCATAATCTGCCGACTTCTTCAGGGCTAACCGGTGATGGTCTTGATATGAAAATCAAACAAACACCCAAGACCAACCAGGAAACCCTGCAATGGATAAGTAAACATGCAGAAGCTCTTTTTGAAACTGAAAAAGGATTACCGGATGGACATTATTCCGGAATGAGTGCATTATCAAAAGACAAACAGACACTTTATCTTTTTGTGGAAGGAACTCCTACAGGTCCTATTGCTCTTAAAGGAATAAAAAATGAGATTGCCAGAATAAGAATTGTGGGTGAAGGTACAATGCTCTCACATACTATTTACAATAAGCTTTACTGGAGCGACCGGCCGGGAATTATTTATATTGACATTCCAAAAGAAAAGCTCGACAAGCAAATGACAGTTATTGCGGTTTTACTCAATAAACCTTTGGAACTTTACAGAGAAAATGTGGGTGCCATTGAAAACAACCTTTAAGGGAATTAGAATACCCATATCATCAAAAACAAAATCCGGAGAAAATTCTCCGGATCTTTTATTTTGTAAGATGATTTTCTTAGAAAATCTCTCTTCCTGAAAAATGGAACTGAGCTTCGATTAATGCATTCTCGTCAGAATCTGAACCGTGAACTGCATTTTC
>JASLCD010000389.1 GCA_030146295.1 Chryseobacterium sp. | reverse complement strand
AAAAATCTGAAATGTGGATCAAGAATCTGAAAAAAGATCTTTACCTGCAGGAAGCAATGAATATTGTGTCAGACATGGGAGCCAAATCCTAAACATAAAAAAAACCGCTAATGAAAATTAGCGGTTTTTTTATTGAATAGAGGAAATTATTTAATTTCTACACATCCCACTCTTCCTCCTGCATTTCCGGTAGGCTGAGTATGGAAATCATCCGCAGCTGCATGTACAATAAGACCTTTTCCGATGATGTTTTTAGACTCATCTGTGCAGCCCAGACACCATTTGTCTGTCTTGAAAGTTAATGTTGCAGTTCCGCTCTGATCAGCAACCAGGTTTCCTATATCTCCCATATGGAAATGTTCAGCACCCCATTTACCATGATCATTCTTGGAAGGATTCCAGTGGCCTCCGGTAGAAGTTCCGTCTGCTGCAGAGCAGTCTCCTTTTTCATGAATGTGTACCGCATGAATACCAGGAGTAAGGTTGGTAATATCCAACTTCATGATTACCTCATTTCCTTTCTGGGTAAACTTTGCTGTTCCTCCTGTTTGTGTTCCGCTTTTGGCATTTACAGAATACATTTTTGTTGTTCCGCATGAAGCTGCTAAAAATGCACACCCCGCCAATAATGCTAATGTTTGTACTTTCATTTTTTATGATGATTTATAGTGATTTTACCCTAAAATTATAAAAGATTTTTCAAAGCGCTTTATGATTCCAGTCTTTTTTTCAAAAGATACTACGCAGTACAACCGAAATAGGACACGTTGCAGCTTCAGAATCTGCAACTTTGGCCATAAGATTCATGGCCTAAAAAAGAGCCGAAAAAAAGCTTATTTTTAACGGTGAAAGTAAATCATCTTTACTCTCAAAAGTCGAAAAAATAGAAAATGATTATTCTGTATGCATTCATCTGTGAAGAAAAACACCAGTCTGTCCTAGACCGGTATCTGCCTGTTCTTTCGGATGATATTAGAAAAGATATTCTGCGATACAGAAGGTGGCAGGACGCCCAGCTTTCTTTACTGGGTAAAGTTCTTTTACTATACGGATTGAGAACGTATTATAACGTTCCGGATATGGAGACAGGCGTTCTTCCCAACAAAAAACCTTATTTAAAAGGGCATAACCTTCATTTTAATATATCGCATTCCAAGGATCTTGTTGCCTGTGCTATTGCAGAATATCCTTTGGGAATAGATCTGGAATTTAATAATCCTAAGGTGAGTTATCTGGACTTCACTTTTCAGATGACAACCAATGAGTTTCAGGAAATTCATGATTCTGAGGATAAAGTGAAAGGATTTTTTACCTATTGGACGAGAAAAGAAGCTGTCATAAAGGCACATGGAGCTGGGATGATGCTTCCCCTGGATTCTTTTGAAGTAGTAAATGATGAGTGTAGGATTGAAGATGAAAATTTCTTTATAAAAAAAATTTTTATTCATGAAGATTACCATAGCTATATAGCCTCTTCAGATCCGGAGATTAAAAATGTAATCCCTCTTTTTAAACATTTTGAAGAAGACATTTTGTAATGAAAAATGAACCTGTTTCTTCACAATAGCAATAAAAGACAACAGAACTCCGCTCCGGAAAAATATCTTTGCAAACTAACAACTTTGAATTGGAAGAGTATAAAAAACGAATTGTAAAAACAATTCAATATATTGATCATCATATTGATGAAGATCTGTCTCTGGAAAAAGTTTCAGAGACCAGTTCTTATTCCCCGTTTCATTTTCACAGAATATTTAAACAGATTACAGGTGAAACTCTGCAGAGTTATATCATCAGGAAGAAAATAGAAAAAAGTGCCCTTCATCTGGCTGTGCACAAAAACATGCAGATTAAAGATATCTATTGGAATCTTGGATTTTCAAACCACTCTGTTTTCTGCAAAACATTCAAAAAATATTACGGGGTACCTCCCACAGAATTCCGAAGATCTGCTCCGGAAATATTTCACAAGATTTTACAAACACAAAGCAAGAACGGACAAGTTGATACAGTTTTCAGCCAATACATTTGCAATATTGAAAACCTATTAAATTGGACCAATATGAATTTAAAAATCGCAGTAAAAGAAATGCCGGAAATGAATCTGGCAGCAGTAATGAGCCTGGGAATTGCCAATGTAGAGCCCTCTTTTAATGTTTTGATAGACTGGGCCAGCAGAAAGAGCCTTTTTCCACGGGAGAATGTCAAAATGATTTCTGTTTATCACGACAGCTGCAAGATCACCCCTCTAGATAAAGTCAGGATTCATGCTTGTATGCTTTTGGATGAAAAACTACCACAACAGGAGGGCGAAGTATTTGCAGAAACAATAGAGGCCGGAAAATACATTGTAGGAAGCGGTGAAGTTACCCTTGAAGACTTTGAGAAGTGCTGGGTTTCTTTGTTTTTATGGATGAATGAAAATAAATATTCCATAAGAAGAACCTTTCCTTTCGAAATCTATCACACTAACTTTAAAGAGCATCCGGAAGGAAAGATGATCGTAGATTTTTGCATTCCGGTTCATTAATTACCGTTCGGAAACAAAAGAATGCCTTTCAGTAACAATTTTTTTACAGAAAGGTATTTATCATGCTATTTTTGACTCAGAAAACAATAAAAATGAAAACACAAGGACAAAACATACTGTTTCTGATTCTTCTGCTCACTTCCATAATGGGGTATTCACAGGTGAAGATCTCAGGAAAAGTATCCTTTAAAAACAAAGGGGTGGGTGAGGTAAATGTCACTCTGAAAGATACCTATGATGGAACCACAACAGATGCTCAGGGTAATTTTTCTTTTGAAACTTCAGAAAAAGGAGCACATACAATAACGTTTACCCACCCGAAATATGAAAATGTGGAAAGATCGGTTTCTATTGAGAATCAGGAGATTTCTTTAAATGTTGACCTTAAAGAACAGATCAGCGAAATTGATGCAGTAGTGGTTTCTGCAGGATCTATTGAAGCAAGTGATAAAAAAAGAGCAACAGCATTGCTTTCTCCAATTGATATTTATACCACCGCAGGGGCAGACGGTCAGATTTCTTCGGCCTTGACCTACCTGCCTGGAGTACAGAAAGTAGGAGGTACGGAAGGGCTTTTCATTCGCGGAGGAACCGGTACAGAATCTAAAATTTTTATGGACGGAAGCCTGATCAACAATTATTTTTCCAACTCTGTTCCCGGAATTGCAGGAAGAGATCAGTTCAATACCTCTCTTTTCAAAGGAAATATATTTTCAAGCGGCGGCTATTCTGCGTTATATGGCCAGGCTCTTTCAGGAGCTTTGATGTTGGAAAGTGTTGATCTTCCCGATCAGAGTTCTTACAGCTTAGGCGTTTCACCTATTTTCCTGAATGCAGGATTTCAGAAGCTTGGTGATAATAAAAACTATTCCTACGGAGCTACAGCGGGATATTCAATATTAAGCCTGATGCAGAAAGTCTTTAATTTTAATACAGATTTTATTGAAGCACCACAGGGAGTGAATGGAGATGTGAATTTCAGATTTAAAACAAAATCTGGCGGATTTTTCAAATACTACGGCATGTTCAACTCCAATAAAATGGGAGTAAAGTCAGAAAGTCTTGAGCCAGGATATGATTTCAGCCTGGTAAAGCTTAATGGTAAAAATACATTTCATAACGTGTCTTTTAAGCAGAAATTTGGAAAATATCTACTGAATGTAGGAGGATCTTATTCGTACAACAGATCTGATCTTCATTTTTCTACAGAAACCAATGATATTGAATCCAACAGAAACCAGCTTCTTACGGACGGAAATTATTTGAACTTCAAAGCCGTTCTTGAAAGAAAGATCAACAGAATCAGTGCTCTGAGAGGAGGATTTGAGTTGAACAATACTGATGAAAATCTGAATTTTGAAGCGGTGCAGAAACATTATAAAGATTTGATCTCTTCTGCTTTTCTTGAGACGGATCTGGGATTCAGCAATGCATTATCAGCAAAAATAGGAGTAAGAGCAGAGCATTCTTCATTTTTAGGAAAGAATAATATTGCCCCTCGTTTTGCCATTGCATACCGTTTGGCGAAAGACTGGACAACTTCCTTAGCCTATGGTCTTTTTTATCAGAATCCTGAAAGTAAATACATCAATGGGCCTGCAGACCTTGGTTTCCAGAAGTCTCAGCATTATATTTTTCAGGTTCAGAGAGCTTCAGAAGGCAGAACGTTACGTTTTGAAGCATTTTATAAGAAATACGACCAGCTGATTAAAACATTTAATGTTAACCAGGATAAAGAACAGAATCAGCAGATTCAGACCGCTTTAAACAACAATGGATACGGATATGCAAAAGGAGTGGAGTTTTTCTGGAGAGATAATAAAAAAACGTTTGAAAATATTGATTATTGGATCAGTTACTCCTATCTGGATTCCAAAAGAGATTTTCTTAATTATCCGGTCAGCCTGCAGCCAAGTTTCGCTGCTGAGCATACCCTTTCTGCGGTGGCAAAAAGATTCATTCCGGAATGGAAGCTGGGGGTAAACTTATCATATACCTATGCAAAAGGACGTCCTTACTATGATATTGCTTCTACATTTGACAATGGAAAAGCAATTAATTATACAAGAAGTGAAGGCCGATTAAAAGATTACAATGCTTTGAATTTCAGTATCAATTATCTGCCCAATATCGGTAAAAAAGATGCGAAAGCTTTTCCCGTATTCGTATTGAGTGTCAGCAATATTTTAGGATCAAAGAATGTATACGGCTATAATTTCTCTGCAGATGGATCCAGAAGTTCTGCCATTGTGCCGCCAGTCAATACTTTTGTGTTTATTGGAGCATTTATAAGCTTTGGAGTAGATAAAACAGATGATGCTATTAACAATAATTTATAAAAAACATACCTTAGGGCAAACAAACATACTAACTTTTAAAATTTGATATCATGAAAAAATACCTTTTAAGCTTTGCTTTAGCTTTTGTGAGCTTAACCGCTTTTGCTCAGGCAGATTATGACAAAATAATGACTGAAAAGATCGGAAGAATAGAAGCCTGCAAAACATCGGAAGATTTCCAGACTCTGGCCAACGATTTTCAGAGAATTGGAAGTAAGGAAAGCACAAAGTGGCTTCCGGCATACTATGCGGCATTTTCTTATATTCAAAAAGGAAGAACATTGATGAGAGACGGAAAAATGCAGGAACTGGATGCCATCGCAGATCAGGCTGAAAAACAGCTTTCAATGGCACAGAACCTCGCCGGAGCAGACAATGCAGAAATTCACCTGTTGAGAAAAATGTCTTATTCCCTGAGAATGATGGTAAATCCGGCACAACGTTATATGACTGATGGTGCCAGAGCTGCTGAAGAGCTTTCTACAGCAGAAAAATTAGACCCTGCAAACCCAAGAATCGCTCTTATCAGAGCTGAGGACGTTTATTTTACGCCTGAGCAGTATGGAGGCAGCAAAACCAAAGGATTGGAAATGTTCAAAGATGCGCAGGCAAAATTTAAGGCCTACAAATCCAAAACCGCTTTAGATCCTAACTGGGGCAAAGGAGAAGCCGATTATTTCCTAAGCCTTCCGGCAGAAAAAGCGAAATAGGCAGCTCCGGATCTCTTTTTTACATAGAAATCAACCTTCATTCGTGAAGGTTTTTTTATACCGTTCAGGGAAGAAAATCAGCCCTTCGGTAAGAATTAATTTTTGATACCTTTAATAAAAACTAATTTTGAGTCAAGAAAACAGATCATGAAACGTAAATACTTTAGAATATTACTCTGGACGTCATTAGGAACCACATTGTTTTTCTTTTTGTTTTTTAATAACGAAAAGACTTTGCAGACTTTTCTGATCACATTGCTTCTTTCAACCATGTATTCTTTTGTCCTGGGATTTGGAAACGGATTTATCAACGAATTCCTCAACAAAAAATTTCCCTGGTCCGAAGCTACTCGCACAAGAGCCATATTAAGTATCATTTCTATTATCATCGGGAACTTTATTCTGGTCTATTTCTGTAACTATATGAACTATGTTGTGATTCAGAAAACGGCTACCATACAAGAGTTTTTCTCTGCAAAATATGGAGTAACCAATTGGTTTATGATCAATATTGCTCTTCTGATTTCTGCATTCCTTCACGCAAAAAGCTTCATGGAAGAACTGAAAAAGACTTCCAGAAAAGAAGTGGTAGAGCAGAAGCTTATTGCCAAATCAGCAAACGCTCAGTTTGAAAGCTTAAAGAACCAGCTGGACCCTCATTTCCTTTTCAATTCTCTGAATGTTTTAAGCTCATTGATCGATGAAAATCCAAGGCAGGCTCAGAAGTTTACTGCTTCAATGTCAAAGATTTACCGGTATGTACTTGAACAGAAGGATAAAGAGCTGGTAACGGTGGAAGATGAAATAGAATTTGCCAAAACCTATTGTGATCTTTTGAAAACAAGGTTTGAAGACAGCGTCGATTTTACTTTTGATGTTGCTCAGGAAGATTACCAGAAATATGTTGTTCCGCTGTCTTTACAGCTGCTTTTGGAGAACTGTATTAAGCATAATTTCGCAACATCATCAAAACCTTTGACCATCAGAATTTTTTCGGACGGAAACACGCTTTGCATTGAAAACAATTTGCAGGTAAGAGAGCAGATCAAAGAAAGCTCAGGAATTGGTCTGGCGAATATTGTACAGCGTTATTCTCTGCTTACCGATCGGAATGTATTCATAGAAAAATCAGAAGATCACTTTAAAGTAAAACTTCCGATGCTTTTGAATAAACCGCAAATTTCCAGTGTGAAAGCTGAAGATGATTCTGCTGCATATCAACGTGCACAAAAGAGAGTAAAAGAGATGAAAAGCTTTTATATGAATCTGATTTCTTACTGCACTGTATGCACTTTTTTAATCTTTATCAACCTATATACCAGCAGCAGAAATCAGTGGTTTTGGTTTCCGGTACTGGGATGG
This sequence comes from Chryseobacterium sp., assembly GCA_030146295.1. GTDB lineage: Bacteria > Bacteroidota > Bacteroidia > Flavobacteriales > Weeksellaceae > Chryseobacterium. The sequence continues at coordinate 7,799 of JASLCD010000389.1, read as the reverse complement.
GGAATTGGGGTGGCATCCCATGCCTTTCAGGTGTTTGGGGTAGGAGAATCATGGCAGGAAAAGAAGATTCGTGAAATTATGAACAAACAAAAAAAATAAAGCGATGGAAAGATTTGACGAAAATGATATAGAATATCAACGTGCCAGAAGACAGGTAGAAAGATTACGGGGTTTTTACGGACATTTATTCGCCTATATCGCAGTGAATACCATGATCGTTGTCTATAATTGTATGAGTCTTAAACCAGGTGAGAGTTATTTTCAGTTTAAAAACTTTTTTACAGCCACTTTCTGGGGAATAGGACTTGCAGCGCACGCTTTTACAGTTTTTCTGCCCCGTGTAAATTTTATCAGGAAATGGGAAGATAATAAGATTAAAGAACTGATGGATAAACAGAAAGATCAGTAAAGGAACTACCAATTTTTATTCAAAAACACTTTTAACTTTAAAAACTGATTACAAATGAATACTTTATCAACGCTGTTCTATATTTCAATGGGGGCCTGGTTTGTTACTGAATTTCTGTACAAAAACATGTTAAAATCCGGTAAAGAAGATCAGAAAAACAAAGATAAATCAACCCTGAATATTCTATGGCTCGCCATTCCTTTTTCTATAATGAGTGCGATATTCATTTCTTATCATACTCATTTTACCATTGTTGACGGAAGCTGGATTCTTTATCTTGGTGAGCTTCTTATTCTTACAGGAATTATTTTCAGATACATGATCATCCGATCTCTGGGTAAATACTTTACAGTAGATGTTACTATCAGACAGGATCATAAAATCAAAAAAGAGGGATTTTATAAATATCTGAGACATCCTTCTTATGCTTTTTCTCTGCTGACCTCGCTTGGACTAGGTTTGTATTTAAATAACTGGCTGTCATTAATCTTTGCTTTTGTACCTCCGTTTTTAGCGTTTGCTTACCGGATCAGGATCGAAGAGCAGGCTTTGGTAGAACAGTTTGGTGATGAATATATTCAATACCGGAAAAACACGAAGAAACTAATTCCATTTATCTATTAATGACAGGTTTTTACCATTCAGATAACATAATCTACCATTCGGTAATATAAAATTGATTTGAAGCCTTTTCCTGACCTACCTTTGATTCAAGAAAAAAACAAATTAATCTTTTAAAAACAAAATATTATGGAAATTTTACCAAATAAAGAGACGATCGCTTATAGAAAAGCATCCAGAAGAGTAAGGGAATTAAAAGAATTTTATGGAAATCTTACTTCTTACTGCATTGTTATTCCATTTCTGGCAATACTGAATCTTATGACTGCTCCAGGATATCTATGGTTTTTATGGCCTGCGCTGGGCTGGGGAATAGGAATTGCTTTCCATGCCATAAATGTATTTGGAATAGGAAAAAGCTGGGAAGAAAAAAAGATAAAAGAGTTGATGGAGAGAGAGGAAAAAAGTAAAATAAAAACATTCTAACATTAATCATAACTAAAAACTTACACGATCATGGATTACGAAACTGCAAGCTCAAGAACAAACAGCATCAGAAAATTCTATAAAAGCATTTTTATATTTGCGATTTTTGCCGTTCTTATCATTCCTGATGATATTTTTGGAGAAAGGATCATTAATTTCCGATTGTTTGACAGATATACCATCCTTGGAATCTGGGGATTTATTATCCTTGTCAAAGCTGTAAAACTGTTTCTTTTTGATTCCGAATGGGAAAGAAATATGATTGAAAAAGAGCTTGAGAAGGAGAAAAAGTCAATAAAATATTAAAATATGCCCGCTTTTATCTAACTTTATTTCCTAAAATCTGATAACCAAAATTAAAGCTCAATGATCAAAACTGTCATTATAGAAGATGAAAAACCTGCTTCAAGGAAGTTAGAACGTATGTTGAATAATTTCCCTGAAATTGAGATCGTTGCAAAAATAGAATCCGTAGAAGAAGGGGTTTCCTGGTTTTCTGAAAACGAGCATCCACAACTGATCTTTTCTGATATTGTTTTAGGTGACGGACTGTCTTTCGACATCTTTGAAAAAATTCCTACGAAAGGATTTATCATCTATACCACAGCATTTGATCAGTATACACTGAAAGCATTTAAACTGAACAGCATCGATTATCTCTTAAAACCTATTCTTGATGAAGATCTGGAAGGGGCGATAGAGAAGTTTAAATCCTTCATTCCTGCCAATGACACGAATGGTTCTCAGGATATCAAACAGCTGATCAGAAAAGAAAAATCTACACTCTCCAGGGTGCTGGTAAAAATAGGGTACAACCTTAAAATTATACAGACCCATGAAATCAGCTGTTTTTTCAGTGAGAATAAAATCGTTTACCTTCAAACGGAAGACCGTACGTATCCCTCAGATTTTACGCTTGATGAGCTTGAAGACGTTCTGGATGAGAAAAAATTTTTCCGGGTAAACAGACAATTTATTGTCAGTTCAGATTATATTAAAAACATCCATACATCACCTTACTATAAAGTGGATATGGAGTTTCAGCCTGAAGAAGAAATTACGGTAAGCAGAGACCGTGTTAAAGACTTCAAAGACTGGCTGGTCAGTTGATAAAGAAGGAATGGGGTTGATCAAACTCTCTTCCTCATCATACAAAAACAAACACCATGGATCTTATATTTTTGATTTTTAAACTATTTCTTTCCTTCTTTTACAGCTGAAAACAACCGTAATCAGGAATTATAAAAGTTACTGGCAGATTGTACAAACTGGTGAAAGGCTTCTGTAACTTCTTTCTTATGCTTATGGGTAAGAGGAAACGGAACCATGTGGGAATATTCATATGGGAAATCCTGGATTTCTATATCCACATTGATATTTCTGTAGCCTCCACGTAAAGTATTCAAAGCTTCCATTGGAGGAGCAACACTGTCTTTTTCCAATACATAGGCCTTTATCTGGGACTGAATTTCATGAATTCTTTCTTCCCTTTCCTTTTGAAAATAATTGTAACGGAGCATTTTTTTGAACCAGCTTTCCTGTGGATGCAGATCTTCATTCTGATAATGTTTCAGGCGGGGATCTGATTTGAAATCAGAACTTAGGAGCTCTGTGAAGACCGACTGCATTTTAATTGTGGCCTGGGTATCCATGATGTATTTGGAGATCGGAAACATGCGGTCGATAGTCATTCCTCCACAGAAACAGAAAACTTTAGACCGGGTAAAATAGTGGCTGGGATCTGCCATTTTAATAATCAATGATAGGAAAGATCCTATAGAATATCCAAATAAATCCAGATTGGCTTCCGGAGAGATCCCTTTTATTTTATCGTTTTTAATGTCTTTTACCACTTCAGTAATATCGGAATAGGTCTGCAGCCCAGACCAGAAAATCCTTTGGGGATGTGCTTCCAGCCTTGAACTTATGGCTGCATTTACATAGGAAAAATTCATATTTTCCGGATATTTTTCTTTCCTGAATCTTACCACTTCCGTCATATGATGGCGGTCGCTCCAGATAGGTTCTGCACGATCCATATGAAAAGCGATAGGAAACAGAATAATGGCTTTCTGTGTTCTTTGGGCCAGTTCATATGCCCAGGGCAGATATTTGTCCCATTTCTTTTCGTTCAGGCCGTGAAAGAAAAAAATACACCCTTTTGCGGTTTCTATATCCGCTCTTTTCAGGATATAATATTCAAACTTTTTGTTGCATTCAATATCAAAATCTTTAATATCTACTGCAGGCTGACCATAAAACTGATAGCCTTTTTCATTGATTTCAAGTGACTTATGATGCTTGCTGCAATGTTGATGTTCTGAGCCATAAAGGAGATCAGAAACCTTTGATTCAAAAGGAACAGATTCAATGATTAGATTTAGGTCCTTGAGTTCACCCCTGTCTTTTCCGGAATCAAAATGACTTTTCAAAACTTCATACAATTCATAATATTCCATAACACGACAATTGAAGGGTTCATATTTAGAACTATCAATTTAGAAAATTATTACAGTAATCTGTTGATTTTTAACGGTTAAATGTATTCTAGGCATAAGAGAAAAAAGAAACACCGGAACATTCTTATTCTGTGGCAGCATTTATATACACGGGGCAGAGAGTTTCTGCTTTTAATCTTTTTTTTAATGGAGTAACTATCTGTAATCAATTCTGTTAGATTCAGTATCTTCAAGTTGTTTAAGGATAGATTCTGGAATTTCATCACTGTCAATAGGAAAACTGATAGAGTCTGATATAAAGTTTTTTCGGTCTGCTTTCCGGAAAATTTCAAACAGGGCAATCGGCTCCTGATTGAAACTTATACAGGTGCTTATAAAGTGGATTTCGTGGAGTTTATAGTCAGGGTTTTTAAGCTTTTCTTTAATATCTTTTATTCTTGAAATAAAATGCCTCTGGCGGATAAAGGTATTGCTGTTCATAATGATGAAAACATAATCTGAGTATGCGGTTACTTTTCCAAAATATTTGTGATGATCACCGCCACTTCTTTCAATAAAATATTCTCCGGTTGTTTCAGACTTATAAATCTCCATGGCAGAGCGCCATATACGGTCTTCTTTGGCCATTAAAGGATTATCAGGAAGATTTCTGTTGTACGAATACCAACAGCCCACCAGGCGGTCCAAAAGAGCCGTATTCAGATTTACAGTATTCATCTCAATCCTAAGGTCGTTAAAATTGAATGATTCCGTAGTAGAATTTATGAAATCTATATAATTGGAGTAGCCCAGCACTTTTACAATCTGGCTCAGTTTAGCAAGGTTGGGCCTGCTAAGAACAGCATTTTCATTCTGTCTGAATTTTTTCAGTTTATTGATGATCAGATGTTCATACAGATAATGGGTTCCCAGAAGATCAGGGTCTTTTTTTATTTCTTTCTCCGAATGATCGTTGATAATGAGCTCGTTGAGTTCTGCACTGATATAGGACCATTCTGTTTTGGTGACGTCTTCCCAATGGTTTTTCTTTAAAAAGTGACGGCTTAAGAAATTCATCAGCTTCTCGAGATGCTGGATATCTTCCTTTTTCATGTGCTTATTTTTATTGTTAGTGTATTTTATGTTTTATAAGACTAATTTAAGATTTTTATCAAACCAAAAAAGACTTTTGAAAGACTTTTATATTTTAAAATCCATTGATATTTGAATAGAAAAACAAAATTTAAAACAATGGAAACAAGAATGTTATTAAAAGACGAATCCCTCTGGAACCGAATACAGGGATTTTCTCTGGATGCTCCCGGTGCTGCTTTTCCTTTTTCAAAAAAACTGGCAAAAGAAGAATGCTGGAGTCTTGATTTCGCTCAAAAAGCAATTGAAGAATATAAAAAGTTTGTTTATCTCTGCTGTATTCTTCCTAATGGTGCTTCTCCCAGCGAAATAGTGGATAAAGTATGGCATTTGCACCTGATCTATACCCAGAATTATTGGGAAGAATTCTGCCCGAATATTTTAAAAAGAACACTTCATCATCATCCTTCTAAAGGGGGAAGTACAGAAAGAATAAAGCACGCGAATTGGTTTGAAGATACAATGTCTGGTTATAGAAGCGTATTTCAGCAGGAAGCTCCTGAAGAAATCTGGAAAGGGAAAAAGAAAAAATCTAACGTAAGACTCTGGATAAAAAAAATGGCTTTTTTTGCGCCGATCTTTATTTTACTATTGCTGTTCTCCTGTTCGGATGGAGGTGGTTTCACAGGATTGTTGGTCACAGCAGTGGTTTTTGCCATTATTTTTATTTTGGGAACAATAACCTCAATCATAGGAGATGGTGAAATTTCCGATCCCAATAGAAAGGATAAGCAAAGCAATGATGGCGGCGGCGGAAGCTGTGGAGGATCAAGCTGCGGCGGTGGAGGGGGTTGTGGCGGAGGCTGCGGCGGTTGTGGGGGATGTGGAGGATAAAAAATAATGAATATGAGAAAGCTAATCATTCACTCAGCTCCCGTTGCAGTAAGCTTTATATGGCTTATCGCAGCATGTCAGACATTCAATCCCATTATTATTAAAGGGCCGGATTTTCTGAAATTTTATCTCATCCTGGCTTTTGGATTCTATGCTTCAGTTTTTATTTTGAATTCCTTGAGAGAAACCATTTCGAAAACTACATTTTATTTTATAGGCTTTATTTTTTTACTGGGAATTATCAAACTGATAAGAGGAATCATGTTGGGAAAACCTGTTGGATTTCTCATGATGATTTTAATTCTGGAATGTATTGTGACAGTGTTTCTTATCATGAGCTACGTCAACAAGAAAACGAAGTAATAGTTTCATAAAAAACAAACCCGAAACAAAACTGTTCCGGGCTTTTATATTCAATATAGAGATCAGATCTCTTATTTTTTTTCTTTTATTGGTTTGTAACCATATTTTCGAACCATAATGGAGGTAATAACGACTAAAATAAGGCTGATAGCGATATTCGATTTTTCCGGATGTACCATTAACTGATAGAAATTATAACCAAAAACTGCAGATACAATTGCGATCAGGATATTATTTACGTAAGCATACTGGTTTCTTGTAGTTGTTTTCATAGTATTTTTTTTATTGTTATTTACTCAGTAAGTAAGACAATTAAAAAAACGTTACAGAAAAATTTTAAAAAATATTTTCTTTTAAAAAAACTCCATTACCTAATGCCACAATTCCGAAACACGAACCTCGTTTCCCTTATGCAATCACACCACTTCCGATAAGTTCATCATCAATATACCATGAAGCAAACTGTCCTTCCGCAATAGCAGACTGAAGTTCATCAAACTCAATATATAGTGCATTTTCAAACTGATACAAAGTGGCTTTCTGCAAAGACTGTCTGTATCGGAATCTGGCCATTACTTCCATAGATTCTCCATTCTGAAGTTTCATATCTTCACGTACCCAGTGCAGTTCAGAATTATCAATTTTCAGAGCTTTTTTATGAAGACCAGGGAAATGGCTTCCTTCTCCTACGAAAATAATATTGTTCTCCATCTCTCTGGAGATGATAAAGCAGCTTTCTTTGTGCCCGCCAATTCCAAGGCCACGGCTTTGTCCTATCGTGAAAAACTGGGCTCCCTGATGTTTCCCGATTACTTTTCCGTCAGATTTTTTATAATTGATTTTTCTGGACAAAAACTCAAGTTCTTCTTCTTTAGAAGCGAATTCCGGTTTTTCTTCCGAAAATAAAGGGGAATCTTTGAAAATTTCTACGATTTCTCCTTCGTTTGGTTTTAATTGCTGTTGCAAAAACTGGGGCAGACTTACTTTTCCAATAAAACATAATCCCTGAGAATCTTTTTTATCTGCCGTTACCAATCCAATCTCTTTTGCTATTTCTCTCACCTGAGGCTTTGTAAGTTCTCCGATAGGGAATAACGCTTTTGAAAGTTGGTCCTGGCTCAGCTGACAAAGGAAATAAGACTGATCTTTGTTGTTGTCTTTGCCTGCAAGAAGATGAAAAATTTCTTTTCCGTTTTCATCAAAAGTAGAATTTACCCTTGCGTAATGTCCTGTTGCCACCTTATCTGCTCCCAATGACATCGCGGTCTTCATGAAAACATCGAATTTTACTTCTCTGTTACACAATACATCCGGGTTGGGAGTTCTTCCTTTTTCATATTCTGCAAACATATAGTCAACAATACGTTCTTTGTAAAGTTCACTCATGTCTATCACCTGGAAAGGAATTCCAAGCTTCTGTGCCACCATAAGGGCATCATTACTGTCCTCAATCCAGGGACATTCATCTTCCAGGGTTACGGAAGCATCGTTCCAGTTTCTCATAAACAAAGCCACTACTTCATGGCCCTGCTGCTGCAGCAAATACGCTGTAACAC
>JASLCD010000320.1 GCA_030146295.1 Chryseobacterium sp. | reverse complement strand
CCTGTAATTTGCTGATTTGCTCTTTGTTGATTTGTAATCCTTTCGTTAATTTAATTTTGTGCATGATTTTAAAATTTTTAGTTGATGGGTTTTTGGTTATCTTTTCAAGTCATAAAACCTTCGTTGGACCCTACTTGCAAGTATATATTTGATTAATTAATTCTGTTTCTTTCGTCCTCGTTTCCGAAGTTTCTCTGCTGCTCAGATTTCAGATTCTTGTTTCCAAACTTGTAGCTTAAAGAGACTCTTACCCCTCTTGTATCGCCATAGCTGCTGAAGTCTGTTTTTATACCATTAGACTCATAAGTGATCACAGGGCGCTGGCCGTTTAAAAGATCCATACCCGTAACAGCCAGGGTCAGTTTCTTATCCAGCAGCAGGAATTTCATAGAAACATCCAGAATATTCATCGTTGAGATATGAAAGATCTGATAACGTCCCGGAAGCTGAAGCCCATAGTTGGCACTGAAGAATATGGTCTTAGACTTATTAAGTGTAAAGTCATTATTTGAATAGAAATATGCATTGTATCCGTCTATTGAACTGATGAAATCTGTTTTGGATTTTACATTCTGATAATTCACATTGAATCCTGTAAAACTGTTCCACCATGTCCATTTATTAAAGTTGTAATACGTAGAAACTCCTATCTGATAAGTATTTGCATAGTTCAACGGTGTGCTTCTGGTGATGTTTGTATTAGGATCCAGAATGGAAAGATCCTGGCTGAAATCCGATACCTGAGAATAATACACTGAGGATACCCATTTTTGATTTCTTACATACGAAAACTCAATATTGTCTATGATAGACGGTTTCAGGAACGGGTTTCCTTCCGAATAATAAAAAGGGCTTGTACGCACCACAAACGGATTCAGATATTCAAAATTGGGTCTGCGGATTCTTCTGCTGTAGTTCAGCGAGAAAGAATTCTTATCATTAGGATTGTACGTTACATAGGCAGTCGGAAACAATTTGACATAATCATTTTTGTTGGTTTGATTCAGATTATGCGAATATCCTGTCGTCTGAGTTGCTTCCATTCTCAAACCCGCCTGGGTTTCCCATTTCTCCCCCAGCTTTTTGCTTGCAGAAACATATAACGCCTCGTTATGCTCCTTATAATTAAAGATGTTCGACTGATCGGTATTCAAAATAGGAGTACCGGTCTTATGATCTATAACGACAAGGTCGTTATTGGTATTGGTGTACGTATATTTCCCTCCGAAGCTTAATGAAGCCCATTTCAGCGGCATTTCCACATCCACTTTCCCGGAATAGTTTTCAATACGGTTTACATTCGTATTCGTGGCAGAGAAAAAGCTTCCCGGAAGAATATTTCTCATAGGATCCAGTTCATTTCCTGCATAGAAGTTGTAATCACTCTTTCTGTAGTGGAAATAATCAAAATCAGTGGTGATTTTTGTCCCGGCAGAATCAATTTTAAAGGTATTGTACCAGTTAAGAGAATTCATATTGGGTTTATTATTCGCATCCACATCAGAGGTAATGTAGGAGTTAACAGCTCCTGCCGGATTAAACCTCGAGGTAAAAGGGCTATTGGATGAGGTATTTCTGGTAAAACTGCCCAGATACTTTGCCCCCGTGGTCCATTTATCCGATATTTTATAATCTACGCCAAGTCCCAGCCCAAGATTGTTCTCTTCAGATTTATTTTTGACATTCAGGATCCAGAGCTCATCAGGATAGTAAATCTTACTGTCAGATGTAGTGCGGAGCCTTTGGGAATTGGTATTGGCGGTTAGCTGTAATGACAGCCTGTTGCGGTTATAATTAAATGCTCCCTGAAGGCCGCCTCCGGCGTAGGTTTTTTGAGTATAATTACCTCCGATATTGGCATTCCAGGAATTGGCTTTCCCTCTTTTTAATTTAATATTGATCAGTCCGCTGTCACCCTCTGCATCATACTTAGCCGGCGGAGTCGTGATGACTTCAATAGACTGGATATTGTCTGATGGAATCGATTTTAATAAACTTGACAAATCATCCGGAGACATTCTCTGAATACGGTCGTCAATCATGACCAAAACTTCACCCTTTCCAACAATAGAAACCTTTTCATCCTGAATGCGAACCAAAGGAGTCGTTTTTAAAGCATCTAATGCCGTTCCTCCTGTTGCCGCCACAGAATTTTCTACATTGAATACAAGACGGTCTATTTTTCTTTCAACTAATTTTTTCTTTTGTGTCAGACTGATCGCCTGAATTTCTTTGCTCTCCGGCTGACTTTCTTTTATCGTATAGTTTCTTGTGATTTCTCCTTCTACATTTTCATTTCCTTCGTATACTTTGCTTCCATTCAGGAAAAATTCCATTTTATAAGAATCAGCTTTTGGAAGTTTAATAGAGAAAAGCCCATTTTCATCTGTGATCGTTGAGAACTTATCATTTCCTGCCAGCAGGATTACTTCCATGTAAGAAATATTTTGAGCCTTATCATCAGATACTTTACCGGAAATACTCTGAGCATTAAGGTGGATGCCCATTCCTAAAAAGGATATTAACGGTATTAAGTATTTCTTTGTCATGTCTGTTATTTTATATTTCAAAAGTAGAATGTTGTGTTTTGAATGCTGCTACACGGAAGTGTAGTTTTAGGCGGTCTGTTGTAATACTACACTTTGGTGTAGGGCGCTCACCTCTGGTGTTGACATCAAATGATAGTTCTTATCAAGGAACTTTTTCAACCCATTATAAGTAAGCATCACAGGAATAGTTTCAGAACCCAGATAATGAATAGGCTCAGCTAATGTAATAGCCTCTATTCCCATCAGTTTAAGGACTTTCAGAAGCTTGGCGTCACATTCAGCAATGGCAACAGAATTTTTATCCTGACAAACCTCATTGATCGCATAGGCCATGAGCGTTTTGAAAATTCCAAACCCTGTTTTATCAATTCCTTTTTTAATAGCAAACCTTCCGATATGCCAGATTTGAGTAGTTTTATTTTTGATAAAAGAAGACGGATTGATATGGAAAAGTTTTTCCAGAGGAAGAACATCTTTATGATTCCATTTAAAAACTCTTATAGAGCCATTGATCTTATCTTCCTGATCTCTGGAAACAAAAATCTTAGACTTTTTAAAGTTCTTTTCCTCATGATATATATCTTCTACTTCAGCCTTAAACTGATCCGTATCAGAATAACTTTCATGATGATTAAAGTTTTCGGTAACAACAAATTCTGCTAATTCGTATAAGTTTTTATTACTTAAAGAATAAAAGTTAAGATGTTCCATATTTTTTTTATCTTTATAGTAAAATTATTACACTGAATAGTGGGATATGCTACACTTTAGTGTAGATTCCTTAAAGTCTACACTAAAGTGTAGTAACCTAAAAACTGTACCTTAAAAACATAACTATGGAAGAGATTGGAAAATTCTTTTCAAATAAAAACAGTATAGATACAATCTCAGAGTCAGAGAATAATCAGACCTCTGATTATCTTGAGGTGATTAAAGCCTTTGCCAGGATCACCTATATGAGTTTGTATGTCATCGATTATCAGAAACAGAATTTTGAGTATGTCTCGGATAATCCTTTGTTTCTTTGTGATCATACGCCCAAAGAGGTCGAGACAATGGGCTATGCGTTCTATTTCCGGCATGTGAAAAAAGAAGATCTGGATCTGCTGTTTAAAATCAATGAAGTAGGATTTGAATTTTATGAGAATCTGCCGGTACATGAGCGAAAGCTCTATACCATTTCCTATGATTTTCATTTAGTCAATGAAAGTAAAAATACCATCCTTATCAACCACAAGCTTACACCTCTTTTCTTATCTTCAGAGGGCAAAATGTGGAAAGCGATGTGTATAGTATCGCTGTCCCATAATCATTCATCCGGAAATATTTCTATTGTAAAGCAAGGAACAGATGAGATCTGGAACTATGATCTGAAAGACAGCAGGTGGATAAAAGAAGAAAAAGTAAAGCTCTCCGAAAGAGAAGCTGAAATATTAAGGTTGTATGCCCAGGGGCTTACCATCAATGAAATTGCAGATAAGATCTACGTCACAGGGGATACGGTGAAGTTTCACAGAAGAAAATTATTTGATAAAATGGGCGTAAGCAATATCACAGAAGCATTATCCTATGCAACCAATTACAAACTGATTTAAGCATATAAACAGCTATTCGGAAATCGCATTCATATAAAACTGAGGAAATGTTTTATAAGGTTTCCCCGTGGCTATTTTGAACATGACATGCGTGCACATTCCGGCAACAATCCAGGAAGCAATAGCTAATTGGGGAGGAGGAAGGTTCTCTTTTTCCTTCTTATAATCCTCAATAATGTTTTCAAGCCACTCATTGGGAGTTCTCCAAAAGCGCAGATAGCCTGCAATGTACTCTACCATTTTGAGTTCGTTGAAGTTGTCATCAGAAAGAATGTCAAGAGGAAGCCCATTAGGCTCTATTACAGCAACTAAACCTCCCCAGCCAAGATTATAAGGGTGTAAAACACGCATCCCTTTTTCCTGGCATATTCTGTCAAATACCACAGGGATATTACTTGAAAAATCCAGGGCGTTGATAGCAATATCATGATCACCAATAATTTCGTGAACATTTTCCTGGGTAATAAATTCGCTCCGGTACCGGATATTAGCCTCAGGATTAATGCTTTTCAAACGATGGTACAGCGTTTCTGCTTTATAGCAAGAAATATCCTCATGGGTATAGTTTTGCCGATTCAGATTAGACTGTTCAATGGTATCGCCATCTACAATGGTGATATTTTCAAAACCAAAGCGCAGAGCACATTCAGCAATATTACTGCCTATACCACTTCCCGCAAGGAGAATAGAAAAATTTTTAATTGCTTTTTGTTCTTCTTCTTTTACGTATAACCTGTTTCGAGAATATTTTGATTCCATTGCTGTTATTTTAATACAAAAATAGGTTTATACCTCCTGATTTTGGCTACACAATAGTTTAGTTTTGAATCTGAAAATCAAAATAAAAGCATGCGAAACATAGAGAAATATAGACTTTTACGGAATCGGGATATTGTATTATTCAATGAATGGTGATTAAAATTAAGGACAGAAAGAACTTCTGACCATTTTATCATTTCGCTCATTAATTTTTCAACTTATTTTCAAGGTTTTCTAACCTTTCAAAAATTCCTGTGAAAATATTTTTTTCTGCGGTAGAAACATATCCGACAATTTTGTAATACTCCTGGCTGGATTTGTTTATTGCTTGATTTGCAGATAGATATTGGAGGTTTGGATCATTATATATTAACAGACTGTTGGCAGGCTCTGTTTTCAGATCAGCTTTATTCAGGAACAGGATATCTCCATATTGGTATGGAGGTAACGGCTGTTTTTCAGAAGTAAATTCATATACCATATCAACATTTGCTAATATTTTTTGCAATATTGTAGCGTTGGGATTATTTTTTTCCGTTGAAGCCTGTGATTCTTTGCTGCTCTGGATGGCCAGTTCAGGGAAAAGCATGAGCTGATCAATGTCGGAAACACTTACCAGCTGGTTTACCTGCAGGGTTTCTGTCAGTAATTTATCAAGATTAAGGTTAAAATGATTCGCAACTTTCAGGATGGTTTCAATTTTGGGTTCAGCTCGTCCTTCTTCATAAGAACTTATTACACCTCTGTTGAGATCAAACAGATCTGCAAAAGCCTTTTGGCTTAATCCTTTAACCTGTCTTATTTTCTTAATATTAGTTCCAAAAGAGCTCATTTTTGTCTAATCTTTTTTGCAAAGATAGAGAATCTGAAATAAATAATTGCTAATAATATTTGCATTTTGAAAATATTATTTTATATTTGTGTAGACGAAAAATAAAACACTAAACCAGCCATCATGAGAAATCAAATATTCAGAACGGTCAAAGAGTGGTTGTTAGATTATGAGTTTAACATCACGTTGGAAGATGAAGCTCAGAGAATCTTAATCATTGAAAAAGAATCCAACGGGATAAAAAATATGATCCTTATTATATCAG
>JASLCD010000312.1 GCA_030146295.1 Chryseobacterium sp. | reverse complement strand
TGCGTTGAAGTGCAGGTAATACTTTTCTATGAATTCAGTTATCGGTTTGCTCATTTTTTTAATTTTTGCAAAGATAAAACTTAAAAACGGAATGCCATCAACGCACTTGAAGAAAGTATTATAGAGGAGTCTTTTTTTATCATTTGTTAAATACTTGAACTGTTTTATCGGAGCAAAGGCATTTATTTTCATACTGCTTTTAAGGCGCAGTTCAAGCAGTTCCAGAAAGGATTATGTATATGGATTCACAGTTTCAATCGCACGACAGATAACATCTTTACCCCTTACAATACACTGTAAATCGAAAATTATGTCTTACATTTTCCAAAACAGCTGAGCTCATGAAGTAAAAAGCACAACCTAAATGGGTTGTGCTTTCCTTGTAATTTAATAATATTCAGCAAAGTTCTATCCTTCCCAGGTTTCCACTTTCAGGATTTCAATTTTTCTTTCCCCGTCTCTGAATGGCCAACTGATAATATCTCCTACTTTATATCCTACTACCGCAAGAGCAATATCCGACAGTATGGAGTGTTTATTCTTTTTGATCTTTGCTTTGGTAGACGGCACAAAAATATATTCGTGCTCAAAATCTAAGGTATGATCTTTCAATGTAACTTTCCTGTCTACTGTTACAATATCAGCAGGAAGATCTCTTCTCAATACCTGTTTTGCTTTTCTAAGTTCTTCCGTAAGTCTTTTTTCTTCACCGATGCTCACTTTTTTTCTCCTAAGTGTATCTTTTATAGCATCATAAATTCCGGTGGTTACAATAATATGATTGGACATTTTGTTCATTTTTTTTAAAATTAAAATGCAGTTATTCCCTGACGACCCAATGTAGAATCCAGGCATACAACAGCCTTCTTCTATAGAAAACCGCAAAAAGCAATAAATAAAATCCGGAATGATTCCCTGTCTTGGATCCTGACAGGGCTTAATTGATAAAGTCTTTAGAACTTTTCAGAAAAGAATCTGTGTGTAAATAAAGTAATGACAGCAACAATCCTGATTGTCTGCGTTCTGCCGATAAAGAGATTGTTGCTGCCATTATTATGAGATTATATGTAATCCTTACAAAGATAGCATTTAAAAACGAAATGTAGCGGCTGCGCTCAAAGAAACTCTTGTCAGGCCTTCTTTCTGATCCTCACCAAGATCAGCTGTTTGTCCATTAACTTTGATTTTGGTCAAAGTTCCTGCGGTAATTCCCACCTTAGGACCTATCATAAAGTTTTTTGAAACTGCATATTGATATGCTGCTCCCAGTTCCATACCAAAGTTGGACCCTGTACCTTTTACTGCTTCTGTTTTTGTAGTGTAGGTAATCACTCCAAGAGATATATCAGCAACAATCTTGTGGTTTGTAGGTTTCGTATAATTAGAGAACATAACGGAAGGTCCAAAAAATGTGATATTATCCTTAGTACTTATAGAAACAGTAACAGGCTGCCCGTTCATATTGTATCCGCTCAATACACCACTGCTGGAAGCATTATAATTGGAAAACTTAGCACCGATTCCGATATTTTTCACATTATAATAAGCTGCAATTTCAAAGTGGATTCCGTTTTTCAATCCTTCAACATAATTTTTTTCTGCTAAAGAAAGACCTGGTGCTGTTTTAGCCACTCTCCATGCATATCCTACAGCCGGTACGATGGTTATTTTTTCCTGTGCAAAAGAAAGTAAAGAACTCGAAATAGCTCCTAATAGAATTAGTTTTTTTATCATGGTTATAAAGTTTCCGGCAAAAGTAAAATTTTCTTCGGGAGAAACAAACTAAAATTTGAAACGTCTGTTTTCTTTTTTATCAGAAAGTTTTTTCTTGCCATCAAGTCTTTTTTGTTTCTGAGCTCTTGAAGGTTTTGTTGCAGTTCTTTTCTTCGGAACGATGAGGGCTTTGTTTACAATATCAATTATTTTTTCAATGGCTTTATTTTTATTCATCAGCTGAGTTCTGCTTTCGGAAACGGTAAGGAATAAAAAGCCCTCTGCATTGATCCTGTTTTTCAGTTTTTCCTGAATCAATATTTTTTGATCGTCATGGAAAAATTCTGAGGAATCTACTTTCCAAAGTACGGTAACAGCAGTCTCCACTTTGTTGACATTTTGTCCTCCTGCTCCACTGCTGCGGGAGGTTTTGAAAGTGAGTTCTTTTGAAAAGTTTTTCATAATGTTAAGATTTTCAGATAGAATCAAGATTCAAGATTACAGATCTGCATTTATATTTTTATACAATTCCAATCTGTTTACTTTTCCGTTGGGTGTCCGTGGAATTTCACTGATGAAAATAATTTCTTTGGGTTTGTGAAAACTCTTCTCAAAGGGTATTTCTGAAATTTTCTTTGTCACCTCATCGGATTTATTTCCTTCTATAATCAGTATCAATTTCTGACCCAAACTTTCGTCCGGCAAGCCGATAAATACCGCTTCGTTCGGAATTTCTTTTTTTACCAGCGCTTCAAGTGTTTCCGGGAAAATTTTTGCTCCTCCTGAATTAATAACATTATCAATTCTTCCGAGAAATTTAAATTGTTTTTCATTTCTAATATCAACTAAATCATTCGTTTGCAATTCTTCAGCATTTACATTTGGAGCAAAGATCTTCAGGCAGCCCCGATCATCCAAAGAGAGGGATACATTTTCAAAAACAGTGAAATAATCTTCCTGTTCCGGCATCAGTTGTTTTAAGCCAATATGGGAAAGGGTTTCTGACATTCCGTACGTTTCAAAAATACGATTTGAAGTACTGAGGTTCATCTGTAGAATTTTATTTTTCAGACTTTCTGAAACTGCGGCACCTCCAATGATCAGATTTTTGATCAGATGAAGTTTTTCCAGTGAATTTTCTACCTGAAGCGGTGTCATTGCACAAAAATCTATTTCTTCTTCTAAATTTTCAACAGGTTTTAGAGAGGGTTCTGCAATTCTTAACTTCAATTCTCTTTCTATGGAACGTACAATCATCATTTTACCAGAGATATATTCCACAGGCAGGCAGAGTAATGCAGTATCTCCTTTTTTTAAACCTAAAAAGTTACAGGTCATCACCGCAGAATTGATCATTTTCTTTTTCTCAATTTCAAAAATTTTAGGTACACCTGTAGAGCCTGAAGTCTGAACATTTACTCCTGTCTTTTCTGAAAACCATTCATCGAGAAAAATTTTCACTTTTTTTTCAAATTCCGTAGGGAACGATAATTTATTAATATTGAGATTATTGAAGTCTATCAGCATATTTTCCATGAATAAAATCTACAGTAAATTTAAAAAAAAAATCAAAAAGTTCTTGTATGTAAAGAAAAAAGCTGTAAATTTGCACCACCAAAATAAAACAGACCTATAGTGTAACGGTAACACTCCGGTTTTTGGTACCGTCATTCGGGGTTCGAATCCCTGTG
>JASLCD010000311.1 GCA_030146295.1 Chryseobacterium sp. | reverse complement strand
TTTTCTGCTGTTTTATTCATTAAAAAAATACTATAATCTGCAAATTTATTGTTTTTTCTTTACTTTAACCTTACTTTTACCCTCTTAATGTCTTAAAGTTTTCTTAAATGAGCCAACTCTTCTATCTGAACGAATGTTCTTCTACTAATGACGAAATATCAAAGTTTTTACTTTACGAAAATTCAGATTTTATTGGGCTGCATACTTTTAATCAAACCAAAGGGCGTGGTCAGTATGGAAACACCTGGATTCAAACTGCCGGAAAAAACCTGGCTTATACGCTGGCAGTGAATACTCAGAACATCCTGTGCTCCGACTTTATATTCAATTATTATACCGCAATGGTTATCCGGGATTTCCTTGCCAAATTGTCTGAATCTGAGGTAAAAATCAAATGGCCGAATGATATCATCCTTAAAGGTAAAAAAATCGTTGGAATTTTAATAGAAAAGAAAAAAATTAATCAAAACAATTATTTCATCATAGGAGCAGGAATCAATATTCTTCAGGATAAATTTGATGAAATATCCAATGCGGGATCACTCCTGACGCAAACAGACCGCTCATTCGACCTGGAAAAAGTTTCATACGACCTTCATGAATATTTATCCGAAAAACTACAAAACATCCCCTCTGATCAGGAAATTCTGGATGGGTTCAATGCCAGTCTTTTCAGAAAGGATCAGATCTCTGTCTTTGAAATTGAAAAAGAGCGACAAAATGGCATCATCCGAAAAGCAGACGAAAAGGGTGAACTCTGGATCGAACTGGAAGACGGAATGCATTCCTTTTATCACAAGGAAGTAAAATTACTTTACTGATTGGCTCTTTTAATGTAAAGATAAAGGGTAAGCGGCAGAAATACCATATTGGGCAGCCACATTGCCACAGCAGGAGACAAACTTTTATTTTCTGAAACTACTTTCAGGGCTTCAAATGAAAACACAAAAATAAAGGCCAATGAGATCCCTATTGCCAGGTTAACTCCCAATCCTCCTCTTTTCTTTTGTGATGACAGTGAAAGTGCCAGAAATGTAAGAATAATGATAGAAGCTGGCATTGATGTTCTTTGGTGAAGTTCATTCAGATAAGAATTCAGGTTACTGTTTCCTCTTGCCTTTTCTCTTTCAATAAATTTCAAAAGTTCCGGAGTTGTTTTATTTTGTCCCAAAAGCTCATTAGGGAAAAGTTCTTCCGGTGAATGACCGTAGTTTTTCCTTAATTCTATGCCGTTATTAAGCTTTTCGGTATTGTCTTTATTGATTGTTTTTTCTAAAAAATTATTTAGAACAAACTGTTTTTTAGCTTTATCCCAATACACTTCACTCGCTTTCAGCTCGTAGACCATTTTTCTGTCTTTATCATATTTCTGATAGACAAAACTTGATCCTCTTTTTTCCCTTTTATTCCAGGAGTCAACGAAGATATATTCTGTTTTGCTCAGCTGTGAAGAAGCTGGAGCTGTTCCTAAAATCTTTTCTTTATTGGCTGCGTTATAAGTATAGGCTTCCAGTTCATTTTTCTTGATATTCGCCCATGGCAGCACCATATGATATACCACAAGGGCAATCAAACCAATAAAAATGGATGTATAGAGATAGGGTTTTGAAAACCTGTGAAAGCTTGCCCCACTACTTATAATAGCAACAATTTCAGTATTATTGGCCATTCTGGAGGTAAAATAAATCACAGAAATAAACACCAGAATGGAGAGGAAAGTCACCACAAGATTAATAATCCAGAAGGGATAAAAGTGTACCAGGAAATACATAAGATCCAACTTCGGATCAATAGCCTTGGCATTTTCTATCCTTGGAATTTTTTGCTGAACATCAATTACAAGTACGACTATAGACAATAATACCAACATGAAACTGAAGGTTCCGAGGTATTTTTTAATGATATATTTGTCTACAATTTTAAACATAATCTTTTATAGTCTTTGTCTAAGAACCGGTACTACAGAGTTTTTCCATTCGTAGAAATCTCCTGCAATAATATGTTCTCTGGCTACTTTTACTAAATCAAGATAGAATGCAAGATTATGAATCGAAGCAATCTGTTTGGCCAGATATTCTTTAGATACAAACAGGTGGCGAAGATACGCTTTTGAATATTCACGATCCACAAAACTGGTTCCAAATTCATCCAAAGGCGAAAAGTCACGCTTCCATTTTTCATTTTTAAGGTTCATCACCCCCTGCCATGTGAAAAGCATTGCATTTCTGGCATTCCTTGTTGGCATCACACAATCCATCATATCAATCCCCAATCCGATAGATTCAAGAATATTCCATGGAGTACCTACTCCCATCAGATACCTTGGTTTTTCTTTTGGAAGAATGTCTGTTACTTCATCTGTGATTCTGTACATTTCTTCTTCAGGCTCTCCCACAGAAAGTCCGCCGATGGCATTTCCTTCGGCTCCTGCTTCAGAAATTACTTCTGCAGAAATTTTTCTAAGGTCAGAATAGGTAGATCCCTGAACAATTGGAAAAAGTCTTTGCTTGTATCCATATAATTCAGGATTATCATTGGTCCATTCAATACATCTTTTCAGCCAACGGTGTGTAAGCTCCATAGACGATTTTGCCTGGTTATATTCACAAGGATAAGGAGTACATTCATCAAAAGCCATGAAAATATCGGCTCCGATCTGTCTTTGAATCTCCATTGATCTTTCCGGAGAGAACATATGATAACTTCCGTCGATGTGAGATTTGAATCTCGCTCCTTCTTCAGTCATTTTTCTGTTACTCGCCAACGAAAATACCTGAAAACCTCCTGAATCCGTAAGAATAGGAAGATCCCAGTTCATAAATTTATGTAAACCACCTGCATCCTGCATCGTCTCCATTCCCGGACGAAGATAAAGGTGGTAAGTATTTCCCAGAATGATCTGGGCTTTAATGTCTTCTTTTAATTCTCTCTGATGAACTGTTTTCACACTTGCAACAGTTCCCACAGGCATAAAAATAGGCGTTTGAATCT
>JASLCD010000308.1 GCA_030146295.1 Chryseobacterium sp. | reverse complement strand
GCTTCTGAAGAATTATATGCAGCAGGTCAACAGCCGGGTGCAGATGCAGCCGGAGCTCAGAATGCTGGTGGAAACGCCGGAGCTGAAGATGTACAGGATGCAGACTTCGAAGAAGTAAAATAATAGATGTAAACACTAACATTTAATTATAAATCAAACCCGCGGTAAACTTTGTTTACCGCGGGTTTTTCGTATGTATCCAATCGTAAAGCCGATCACTGTTGAGTATTTCACTGCAGTTTTTTGCTTTCTTTTTCAGAACATTTTATTGAATACAAACTAGGTTTATCAGGTACGATATATCCTTTTTATCTTTTGAACCGGGTTGTTTTCATTGTATTTTTATTCTTTATATAGGGAATTGCGTATGTATTTTGTTTGATTTTAAGTTAAAATAACTTAAATAATTCCGGTAACTTACTTTTTATTTAGAATAATTATAATTAATTTTGCGATCTAAATATTTTAAGGGTGAAATTATCGTTATTAGCAGGTGCTGTTTTTCTAACAGCAGGCGGATTCTTGTCTGCCCAAACAGTAGAAATTTTTCACAATGGACAATCCAGAAAAGTAGAACTTATCAACGGAGGACTGAAAGAATGCAGGGAAATGTCTATGATAGATAAAACAATGTTTCTTAAAGGAAAATGCAGATTGACTTTCCTTAATGCCAATAATAAAGAAGAAACAATTACCCTGAAAGAAGGTGAAGAAATAAAATTACAGTTTCTCTCAAAAAAACCATCCCGTGAAAGATCAGAAATAAGGATTGATGGCGTACAGCTTACTGCAAAAAAGAAACAGTTTTCAGAAATTTCAATTCAGCAGGAAGCCCTTCAGAACCTCCAGTCTTTTTCTATCGGGGATGTTTTGCAGCAGTTACCAGGCCAGTATGTACAGCCGTTTGATAATACCCAGTTTAAAAATATCGTATTCAGAACAGCCAGTGGTGCTTCAGTCACCAGTTCCGGTACTATTCCCGGTGGAGATGACTTTGGAAACAGAGCGTTTGGGGTACAATTGATGGTCAACGATATTGCTTTATCCAATAACGAAAATATGCAGAGCTATGATTCTGCAAACAGTGGCCCTTTTGGGATCAGCTTTAGTACATCAACCAAAGGAGGAAACCTGACACCGGGACAACCTAATTATGGGGTCGATTTAAGAGAAGTTCCCACAGAAAATATCGAAAGTATTGAAGTTATTCAGGGTGTTCCTGATGCCAAGTATGGAGATTTAACATCAGGACTTATTAAAGTGACAACCATTGCTAAAGCATCACCGCTCAGACTGGATGCATCCCTTAGAGAAGGAACTTATCAGGTAGGTCTTACCAAAGGTTTTAAGCTCAAAAATAACAATGCACTTAATGTGTCGGTAGACTACATGAATTCACTGTCTGACCCTAGAACCAGCTTAGTAGGGTATGACAGAACAAATGTCAACTTCCTTTGGTCTTCAAAAAGTAGTAATGGCTTCAGTAATAAACTTTCAGCTTCATTTTCTACCAATACCAGTAAAGGAAAAAGAGATCCGGACGATCTTGACGGAATGATCATTAATGTAGATAACAAAAGCTTTTCACTAGGAAATAATATCAGCTATAATTTTAACCGTGACGGGAGAAAACCATTTTTCAGAATGATAAGTGCTGATATTGGGATAAGCTATTCAACACAGTTGACGGAACGCAGATACTGGCTGAATCAAGGTGCCCGTCCTTATGGAAATGCTGCCACAGACGGTATTTATTACGCTCCTTATACACCGCCAAGTTATGAAAACCAGGCTTTCTCGGATGGTAAACCTCTGAATGTTTTCACCGATTTAAGCGTGAATGGTACTAGAATAACTGCATCCAAGTGGGTTCACATGTACAGCATCGGTGCCAATTTCCGATATGGAAACAACTTTGGAAAAGGGCGTTACGGAACAGCAGGACAGTTTACGACAATTAATGCTGCAGGACAGGGTTCCAATGGGATGAGAGATTTTAATTACCGCGATAATGTATTTGCGAGCAAGCAGTATGCATTTTATATTCAGGATAATATTACAAAAGCTTTTGCCAACAAACATATCTTAAGAACTAATTTAGGACTCCGTTATGATCTGCAGAATTCATATTCTACTTATTCACCAAGGGTAAATACCTCCTATCAGATGGGTAAATTTTCTGTGAGAGGAGGATTTGGACTCACTTCCAAAGCACCTTCATTGAATCAGATTTATACCGCACCGAGATATTTTGATTTCCTTCTGGGCGATTATCGTCTGCCTGGATATTATTCAGCAGCCATTATGCAAACAGTGGTGACCCCTGGAGATAACGCCAATCTGAAGCCTTCGCGAAGCTGGAAAACAGAAGTAGGAGTAGATTACAGATTTCCTTTTGCAACAGTAAACCTTACTGCCTATTACAATAGATTATTTGATGGCTTTACGACCGCAAGTGTTCATAAAATTATGGATAAAGCGAAAGTGAATGTCAATATATCAGGAACAGAGGTACCTACTTTTGAAGTTGTAGGAACAGAAAAGTTTAATTATCTCCAGAACAGAATTGTGAACGGATATCAGTCTGTAGATAAAGGGCTGGAGCTCATGGCAAGTTTCAAAAAAATAGAAGCCTTAAATCTCGTTATCGGTTTTACTGCCAGCTATGTAGAGACTTCAGGCCATAAAGATGAAGGCCTTTACAAAATAAGCGCTCCTACGATTGCAGATAAAGATTTTGAATACGGAATTTATAATGATAGCAGAAACAAAAGTTCTATGGCCAGAGCAAGTTTCAGTTTTGATTATCACCTGGCCTCATCAGGATTGATTATAGGCCTTAGGACAGATCATTTCCTTTCAGACAGAACTTTGAATGGGGCCAATGATATTTATCCGATAGGGTATATCAAACATGACGGAGAATCACAGATGATTCCTGAAAATGACCGTACCAATCCAAAATATCAGGGACTTTTTCTGAAACCTTCCGACCAAAAGCTTTCAGGCTTATACAATAAAACCCTGCATAATATTCACTTGAGGGTAACAAAGGATTTCCTAAGTGGTTTCAGAATATCAATCTACGTAAGTAATGTTTTCAACTTAAAAGCATATGACGAAAGAGGAGCTGTGTATAGCAATTTTACTCCCACTTCGTTTGGAGGAAATATTTCATACAGATTTTAATACTATTTAAAAAAATAAATATGAACATAATGAAACGATTCATACTATTATTCATCATTCCTATCCTTATAATGACAGGCTGCAACAGAGATGATGACTTTGGGGGAAATAACGAGATTAAGCCTGTTCCGTTTACGGTAAAGATCAAATTTGATGCTTCAAAATATCCCTCCGTTGCAGATAAAGGGGTTGCAAATGTAACCGTTATTCTGAAAAACTCTGCAACAGAAGATCAGATTGTAGGCAAAACAGATGCAAACGGTGACCTGATACTGAATGCTGTTCTACCGGGAACGTATAGTATTCAGGCTGAACTGCAAATGAAACAGAATGAGTATGAGCAGCAGATAGGTGAGGAGACAAGTTATGAAATTGTACATTTTGGAGGCTTCGATGAGAAAGTAACCATTAATACCAACACTTCTTCAAAACTAATCAGAATTACCAGTGGAAATCTTGGAGATCTTGTGATCAAGCAATACTATTATGCAGGTTCTGATACAAAATTAGGAGCCAATTTCAGAGATCAGTTTATCGAAATTCACAATAATTCTGATCAGACGATTTACGCTGACGGATTATATCTGGTATTTTTGGAAGGGAATACGAATAACAACCCAACCACGTATACTTTATCCAACGGACAGTACGACTGGAGCAAAACGGCCGGTGGCGGAGCTGAAGCCAATACTGATTATGTATACTCCAATATATTTATTAAAATACCTGGAAACGGAAATCAGTATCCCATTTTACCCGGAAAAAGTATTGTTATCGCCCAAACAGCTATTAATCATAAAATGCCTTTTGATGACATCAACGGTACCGGAGTAGCAATACAGGAACCTGACAGAACTATCGACCTGAGCCATGCAGATTTTGAAACCTATATGGGAGATTATAATACAAGTATTGGTAAGAAACCTTTTGCATGGGATATCCAGAATATTATGGTGCCGGATATGCAGGTTTCGTTCTGGAGTATTGCTTCGAATGATTTAATTCTTAATGTTACTTCAATGCTTGGATTGGGAATTCTGAGAGCCACCGATGCAGAAGTAGCAGGCTGGAAAAAAGTAGCATCACCTAAAGCACCTACAGGAACTTTATTTCTGCAAATTCCTAAAAACTATATCATAGACGGAATAGATATTACAGATAAAGAACAAAAAGCCCCAAAGGACTTCCCGGCAGATATAGATGCCTCAAGAACTTTCATCGTCAATGCAGCGGGACAGGCTGAAGCTACCTTTACAGGACTTTCTGTCATCCGTAAAACGAAGGAAATTATCAATGGACGTGTAGTATTGCAGGATACAAACAATTCTGCCAATGATTTTGTAACGATTAAAGCAAACCCTCGAGGATATGCACAATAAAAGAAATAAGACGATTAATGTTTTTCAGTACAGTCTGCTGGGATTGGCAGCATTAGGCACTCAGCTCTTTCATGCTCAGGCCACTCAGTTAGACAGTATTAATATAAGTTCTGTAGAAAAGAATATCAGAATCAATGATCCGTATATTGCATTTTTCCAGCCTTTGGATTTTTCACGGACCACCTTTCAGTATTCTTCCACAAAACAATATTTTAAAAGAGTACAGACCGCAGGAGAAACAGGAAGCTTTACCTTTCAGTCTGAAGGAGTGTATAAACTGAATGATAAAATTGCCTTATCAGGAAGACTTAAAGCTGATAAAACTACCGAAGAAGACGTTTCCTATATTCTGAGTGATGAAAGAACTACCCATTCTTCTTTTATTTATAACCCTTCGTATTATTGGGTTTCCCGTTCTGCAAGATGGCAGAAGCAAAGCTATTTTATCAACGGACAGTTTGCCTATAATCCTGTAAAACCAGTGATTCTTCAAGTGGGTGGAGAAGGTGTTTATGCTAAATCTTACCGCCAGAATGCAGATCCAAGACCGAAAGTAGATGATTATAAATACAAAGCTTTTGCAAAATTAGGGCTGAAATGGAGGCAGCACGCCATTTTCGGGAAACTGAGCTATGTATATCATTATAAAGGAAATGATATCCTGTTTGTAAATATCAAAGGGAATGTACCTGCCAATGACAGCATTTATATCCGTTATAATGAAGGCTATGGCAATCAGTATATCGGAAATACCCAATATAAAACTTCCGAATATAAAATGGGAGGGTATGTCTGGGGAGGAGAATATGCTTATAACAGTACAGATACCCATTTTTCTGCCGGATATGATTATAAAAATCTGATTGAACGTTTTTACAGAGTTTTTGAATATCAGGATGCGGGCTTTAACTGGCATAAAGACTATACAAAATATTCCGGACTGAAAACAGATTTGCACAGCTTCTACCTTAATTTTTTAGGAAATTATAATGGTAAGAAGTGGGCTTCCATGATGACATATCAGGATCAGCTGGATACCAATTACAATTATCCTTTGGAGTACAGATCTTACCTCCTGGAACAGAAAAATCTTTTCTGGCAGAATAGTGTAGTTTGGTTCAATCATAAAAATGAAGCTTTCAAAGTTCTTTTCGATGCCGCATACGGGAAAAATCATGTTAAAGATTTATCTGTTGTGATGGACAGAAAACTGTCTTTCTTCAATTACCGTATTGGAGCAGAAAAAGAATTTGCATTAAAGCCTTCCCATAAACTGGCTGTCGGTCTTTCGCAAACTCTTTATATCCCTTTAGAAAAAGAATTCAATTATCAGCCTTACCAAAGCACAAAAGAGAATATCTTTGCAACTAAAATTGCTCAGCCGGACTTCGCCTATGATGCAACATCTCAGATGGGTCTTCATGTTAACGCAAGTTATATTTTTGATCAGAATAAAATCAGGTACGAGCTGTTTGGGAGTTTTTCTCAGACATGGCTGATGAGCAGTACGTATAAAAATCAGGTAGACTACAATGGCAGAGCTAATCATGTTGCCCTGGTAGGATTGAATGTTTATTATTAAAAAAATAATGAAAGACACCTATATTGCTTTTCTGGCAATGGCCGGAATAATATGTTTACTAAGTTATACTTCTAATAACGATCCTACGGGATATACCGCAGAAGAACTTCGTACACTATACAGCAGCGGAGACCAGCGAAAATGGCCGGCTCCTCACTTATTTGATGAAGCTAAAGAAGGTTTTCAGGATATCGGGCCTTTGGCTAAAATGAATTTTCCTGAAGATAATCCCTATTCCGAAGACAAAATGGAGCTGGGTAAAATGCTGTTTTTTGATCCCAGGCTGTCCAAAAGCGGTCAGATTTCCTGTGCAAATTGTCATAATCCCGAAATAGGATGGTCAGACGGAAGCAGAGTTTCCTTTGGTCATGACAGGCAGACGGGAACAAGAAATGCGCCTACTCTGGTGAACATCGGATATGCAAAAACATTTTTCTGGGACGGTCGTTCAGCAACGTTGGAAGAACAGGTAAAAGCCCCTATCGAAAATCCGGTAGAGATGAATCTTCATATGTCTATGGCGACAAAGAATATCAGAAAAATTAAAGATTATAAACCTTTCTTTGAAAAAGCTTTCGGAAAAGGAGAAGTGACGGAAGAAAAAATTGCAAAAGCCATTGCAACATTTGAGCGCTCTCTGATAAGTCCGCCATCGAAGTTTGACAAATTTGTAACCGGAAAGAAAGATGCTCTTACAGATTCTGAAATCAACGGGCTTCATTTATTCCGAACCAGGGCCAACTGTATCAACTGCCATAATACTCCTTATTTTTCTGATCAGAAGTTTCACAATTTGGGACTTACCTATTACGGAAGGAAATATGAAGATCTGGGAAGATATATTGTTACCCAAAAAAATGAGGATGTAGGGAAATTCAAAACTCCTACACTGAGAGAAGTATCCGAGAACAAACCTTATATGCATAACGGACTTTTCCCTGAGCTGGCTAACATTGTGATGATGTACAACGCAGGAATGGGAAGAGAAACGCCAAAAGAAGATCAGATGAATGATCCCAAATTTCCGCACAAATCAGGAATGGTAGAAAAACTGAATCTGACAGATGATGAAGTGTTTGATATCGTAGCTTTTTTAAAAACGCTGAATAGCTACAAATACAAAATGCGCCCGCCAGAATTACCAAAATCATAACGATTATCATAAAAACTCTTCCGGTTCAGGAAGAGTTTTATTTTGAACGAATCTTCTCTTTTCAGTGCCTGTATTTATTTCTTTATTGGCTCTATGGTAATAAATGCCCGTAAACGGATATCATCTTCCACATCAATAGGCTTAAATAGATTATACCAGCCTGTGCGGAAACGTCCGGCACCATAATTAATGTGTACATAAAAAATATTGTTTTCTTCCAGATATCCGTCTATTACTGTTGAATGCCCGTAACTGGTAAAATTTCCCATATGAAAATAAACAGGTCTCTTTTTGCTGATCTCTTTTTTTATCAACATAATGACACTGTCTTTCTCAATCATATGATGAATCTGCTCCTTTTCAGCAATGAGATTCATCTGTTCCCGGGAAAAGGGAACATCACCGGTAAAACTTCCGTAAAAAGTCGCTTTGCAGGAAAAATGTTTTTCAATCTGAGACGCAGGATTTATCATTTCCAGATATTTTGGAGTTCCAAAATCCTTACGAATAGCTATGGCAGTAAGATAAGAGTAACGTGCTATAGCATCTACCGCTTCAGGCTGGCTTTGATCATTGATATCCGTTGTAAAATTATTCCATTCCGGAGAATAATCCGATAACTCATCTTTAATAAGGTATCCTTTGGAACAGCTATAGGAAACCGTACCAGATGGTTTTAAATGATGATAATAGAAAATCTGGGCTAAAGCGGTACTCCAGCATCCCAAAACCTGATTTTCAGGAGTGTATTTTGCATAAATTCCCCACTGATCCCAGTTGGTTTTCAACAGGAATGGAGCCGTAATAGGAACAGGCTGCTGTGCAGGAATCTGCTTTGCACTGATCTGAGAATGGCTCCAATTGCTAATCAGTAATAACACGGTGGATAATAAGTGTATAGGCTTCATAAGTAAAGTTTTATTCAGCGCAAATAAACAATATCCTCAAATCTCTGCCCACTCAAAACATGTTTTGAGTGATATTAAAATTCTCTCATTTTGTAGATTGTGGGTAGGTTTTGGGAGAATGGCCTGTATGTTTCCTGAAGATCCGATAGAAACTGGCTTCGGAATTAAATCCGCATTCAAAAGCGATACCGGTAAGGCTGAGGTGTTTATATTCGGGATTGTTCAGCCTATTTTTAACTTCTTCTACGCGGTAGCTGTTTACCCAGCTTCTGAAATTCATCCCAAATTTTGCATTAATGGCTGCAGAAACCTGTGATGGAGGAAAACCTGCGATTTTTGCCATATCTTTCAGGCTTAATTCTGGTTCCATGAAGAGGTGTTTTTTTTCCATAATTTCTGTCAATACAGATTGAATGGCAGAAAGATTTTTTTCATCCACAGAAGGTCTTATATCTGTAGATGTAATCTCCGGTTGCTGCATTTCTTCTATATGAATTTCATGATTTGACACCCGTACAACTTGTATTTCACCTGCCACTATAGCCCGATATCCTTGAAAAGAAAGGAAATAGATCAGCAGGGTAAGATATCCATAAAATATTTCCAGATACAGAAATGTGTAGTTAAACTGTAAGATATTAGAGCTTATTGAGGATAAAAATAGCACGATTACCAATATTCCGGTTCCGATAAGCAGGTTTTGGAGCCACGTCAGTTCCTGATATTGGGTTGCAGATTGGCTGGTGAATAGCCATCGCCGGTATTTTTGTGTTTTCCTGAAACTCAGATACCAGTAAATACCTGCAGAAACAAGAGCAAAAAGGTCTTCAGCCCACTTAACGGCATTATAATACAGATATTTTTCAGCGATAATATCCAATGTTTCTATATCTGGTTTTATAAATCCAATGATGTAAACAATCAATGCATGAAACTGGAATATTAGTGCAGGTAAAAAATGCCACCAATGATTGCGGTTCAGTGAAAAATGCTTCTCTGTGAGCGAACAGGTGTACAAATAAAATAGCGGCTGGATAACGGTGTCAATAGCCAGAGGAAAATAATGAAACCCTAGATACTGCCATAAACCAAGAGTATGCAGTAATATTTTGATATTCAGAAAAGCCAGGGTAATCAGTATAACAGCTAATAACTTTTTACCTGATGTGTGGGAAGGATAAAACCAGACAGCTGTTGCAGCGGCTATTCCCTGTATTATACCTGTGATAACAATAGTATCAAATATATCAAGGCTCCAGTTCATCTATCTAAACTTATATAATAAAGCGCTAATATACAGACTTCTGTGATTAAATTATCTAGAAGTTTTATTCTTATGACATTCAAATTTCACAATGTATTTTCAGGTATTAATAATTTATGAAAACTGATAAACAAAATTTATAATATCGTTTTAATTTGTATATTTGATTTTATTTAGAATAAATAAAAATATTAATTTTAAAAATAAAAATGAGTATAATTTTATCCCTCTAATTCACAATTTTTACTAAAAACTATGGAACAACAAAGCAAAAGAATCCTTACGCTGGATCTGATAAAAGGTATAAGTGTTATCGGAATGATCATGATACATACCTTGCTCGTGTATGCCGATGTAAAATCACAATATGAAACAGCCATTGGCAGTTTTATCGTTTTTCTCGGAAGAGGAACTTCCATTTTCCTGATCTGTATGGGAATAACATTTATGACGTCAAGCCATCAAAGTCTCAAAAGTGCATTGAAGCGGGGTGTTTTGCTTGTATTTGCAGGCCTGTTCATGAACTTCATGAAGTTTATGATCCCTGTGATTTTTAATTTTGCTCCCGATAATTTTATGCAAAAATACGGATGGCATGCGCCTATAGAACAGCAGTATGTTTACCTGGTACAGCTTGGTGATATTTTACAGTTGGCAGGGATGTCTTTATTGTTCGTTGGGTTTATCAGAGAATACGTTAAAAATAAATATATTATTCTGGCTATAGGTCTATTCGTTGCACTGATATCGAGAGAAGTTAGCGGACTCAATCTGGATTATCCTGTGATCAATTATGTTCTGGATCTTCTTTTCAATACGGATTATCCGGCATATGTCTATTTTCCTGTTTTTCCCTGGATGTCTTTTATCATCATTGGAATGTTTTTCGGTAAATGGTTTCAGGAACTGAACTACAATACCAAGCAGATATTTAGAAATATGCTCTATGTGGGGCTTTTATTCATTGTTATCGGAGCACCGCTGGTTTTTCTGTATGGTGATTACAATTATAACGGTTTCTATCATATGGGACCTGGTGGCGTTATTTATTTTGCAGGCTGGACACTGCTGTTTTTATGGCTGATCAGTACAATTACTGCAAACGTTAAAGAAAATGGCTTTATGCGTGTTTTAAAATACTGCAGTAAAAACTTAACCTCAATGTACATGATCCAATGGATTCTGATTTCCTGGGGAAAGGGTATTTTCGGATACAGGCAGCACGAAATTGGCTATGTGTCGGTGCTGATTGTACTGTATATCATTCTCACTTTCTCAGTGCAGACCTTGGTGGACCTTATAAGAAAGAAAAAAACGTTAATTGATTTCAGACCCGTTTCACCAGATAAAGCCGCGTTAAAGTAGCGCCAATTCTATTTTTTTAAATTATGATTAACCACAGTAAAAAGTTTACTGTGGTTTTGTTGTGTCATTGCATTAAAGAATTTCCACTTCTTCAGGTACTATAAAAAGGATGGTACAGCCTTGCTCAGACTTCACGGAATGTTTGAAATTCGGTGGAGTATACAAATAATCTCCTTTTTCAAGTTGGGCACCGGCAATTGTAGCATCACCTTCCATGATAAACAATTCCTCTCCTGCAGGATGATTGTGATAAGGATAGCTGGCTCCCGGTTCAAATTTTAAAAGAATGCTGGTAGATCGGTTTTTTTCAGAATCAAATTTTAAAGATTTTACGAAAATACCTTCATAATGAATTCCTTTTTCAATTAAAGGCTGCCATTCTTTCTGTTCTGTTTTTACAATGTAATCGTGGATGTTGGTGTTCATACTATATAAATTTTAATGGTTATGGACGTAAAAAATGGTCTAAACTCCATTTGTAATGAGAAAAGGTACTCAGGAGAAAAGCTGCGGCACTGAATGCAAAAACTGAATAATCCAAAGGTTCCTTAATTCCGTAAGAAATACTCATTGCAACCGCAAAAACTAAAGTGAGAAGAGAGGCACACCGTGCTGTTCCTTTTACCTGATAACCTGCAAGAAGTAGAATACCTATTGATAATTCAGCAGCAGTAGACAATATGGCGATAACAGAAGCCCATGACTGTGGTAAAAATGAATTGGTTTCAGCGGTATAATCGACAAATTTTTTCCAACCCGAAGAGTGAGCTCCCCAAAGATTAAGCCTGCTTGCAACAGCAGATAAAAATCCGAATGCCAAAGCTATTCTTAATAAAAAAACGGCGGTGTCCTGTTGAGTTTTCATACTATAATTTTTTAGGTCTTAATTACAGGTACAAAGTTCATCGAAAACCTTTGTCTAAAGAATAGACAATTCCGGAAAAAGCATATAATATTTGATATGAGTAGAGGAGTGTGGGAAGCAGAAAGAAGGAAGAGTGGGTGGGTGGTGGGATTTAAAATTTTTCAGTTAGGGGTAATTTTTTTAGACTTCATCAAATTTCCTTTACCGTTTTCTGATAGTCTTTAGGAGATCGTGAAGTATGTTTTTTAAAGAAGTTTGAAAAATAGAAGGGATCATTGAAACCGAGCTGGTAAGCAATTTCTTTTACTGTGAGTTTCTCGTAGAGCAAAAGTCTTTTAGCCTCAGAAATAACAAGGCTGTAGATGACATTCTGAGCTGTTTTGCTGGTGTGCAGTTTTGAAACCTCATTCAGTTTGGCTTCAGTGGTTCCAAGAATATCAGCAAATTGAGAAACCTGATAATTATTTTTAAAATGAGTTCTTACACTTTCGAGGAACTTTAAGAACAAAGCATCTGGTTTCCAGATTTCATCACCATTGGCAATTTTACTGCGGTTGATTTCTACCAGCAGCAGTTCAACCAGCGAATGCGTCGAAATAAGATACTGATAAGGCTGCTCCAGAATTTCTTTTTCAATGGTATTCAATGTTTCAGAGAAAAATGAAGGATTATGAACGGTGATTATCTCATTCATTCCAAAATGACAAAAAAGCCCGTTGTGAAAAATAAGTTCAATATCACTGTCACTCTTAGAGAAGAAGTCCAGAGTAAATTCCAATGCAGTAAGTTCTCCTTCAACCGATTTTAATTGATGAAACTGTCCGGAAGTAATCGTAATAGTCTGTCCGGTGTTCAGAATAAAAATATTTTCGTCAATAAGAATTTCAGCACTTCCATGATGACACCAGAATAAAGTGTACCTGATGACTCTTCTTGGCTCAGGGTGTCCTGTCTGATTAGAATATTTTTTTATTTCTATCATGGTGTGGATCTGTTAGAGGTTTATATTTCTTTTTTTACAATATAAAAGGAGTACTTTATGATAGACTAAATTACAAAATGTTTAACTAAATTGATTAATCAATGAATTTATATTGTTAGAAAAAAATACCTAAATTCGTGTAGACTTTAAATAAAAATTCAGAATGAAATACTCTAAAATTATTGTCATTGTTACCCTTCTGCTGTTTCAATTAGGAGCAGCTCAGGAAAAAGCAGATGTTGTATTAAATAAGGCTTATAAAGAAGCTAAGGCGGGTAAAAAAAATGTTTTACTGGTATTCCATGCTTCATGGTGCAAATGGTGCAAGATGATGGAAAAAAATATGGATCTCCCGGAAGCGAAACCTATTTTTGATAAAAGATTTGTCACGGCATATGTAGACGTTCAGGAAAGAGGGGATAAGAAAAGTCTTGAAAACCCTGGCGGACAAGAGCTGATGAATAAATATAAAGGTGAAAATGCCGGACTTCCTTTCTGGCTGATTCTGAACCCAAAAGGAGAAGTACTGGCAGACTCTTTTAATATTAAAGGAGAAAATCTGGGATCTCCGGCCACACCGGAAGAAGTCGCCACTTTCATTGCCAAGCTGGGGGAAGCTTCCAAACTAAATAATGAAGAAGCAAAGATCATAGAAAAAGTATTTGTAAAGAAATAAAACTTAAAAATTGAAAAATCCCTCCAATAAGTTCTTTGGAGGGATTTTTATGATGTCGTCGCTTGATTAAAGTTTCTTATAGTAATATTCAATATTACTCCATAAAACCTGATCTCCTGATTTTACCATTTCAGAAGGGTTGGTAAATATATTCCCAAAAAGATTTTCGTATTGGCTTGTCCCGAAATGTGCACTTTTAGTAATCAGCAGCCCTTCTTCATCAGTTCTGGGTACTCTTTTAATGTATCTGTAAGTTCTTTTTAAAGTGAACGAGGAAGTATTTTTATTGAAGTCACCAATGTAAGTTGGTTTATTAGTATTATTCTCTTTGATGAGTACAGAGTCATTTATGATGGTGAAACTATATGTGAAATCTGTAGATGAGGTTTCAGAAATCAATTTGATGGTCTTGTTGGTAAGATCAATGTTTATTTTTTTCCACGCAGGTTCCTGATACAGGCTCCAGTAATTGTTGAGATAAGACTCATCCGGCATAGATTTTTCCCCATTGGATCCCTTGTACAACACTGTATTTTTTACGTCGTAGCTTTTGAATTCAAATTGATACATTTCTTTATCAATCGGTCTCGGGTCATCATGGGTATTGTCATTGTTTTCGCAGGAAATCAGCAACAATACGGGCATCAGAGCATAAAAAGGGTATTTCATGGGTACATTTTTGCAAAAATAAGGGTTTCACAGGTATTGAAGAAACGAAATACAGCAGAAGTTACATTTAATAGGAGAAAAATAAAGAGCGAAAGGATGATTCATGGATTTCCTTTCGCTCTTTTGATTTTAAATATTATTTCCCGAAATACATCTGATCCTGCTTCTGCTGTTCATTATAAATGATCTGGAAGCTTACAGGCATGTATTGATAAAGGAGTTTCCAATGTTGAATCTTTGCATGTTTTTTGAAGCTCTCGAAAGATCTTACAAACAGATTTTCAATCATGGTTCTTACATAAGAATCCCCATTTTTATAGATCGAATCCATCAGTTTGAGGTGATGGGCGATAATACTGATTTTAGATTCCTGTAAAAGATTCTTCAGATAGTTCACGGTAGCCTGCATGATCCCAGCGAAATTGTTCTGAACAGACAATTGTGTGATTTCATTGCGAAGTGGCGGATAGAAAAATTTTAAGTATTCAACAGCTATTTTTTGATTAATAGTTTGCATTTGTACTTTCATCA